>CAYPXJ010000003.1:69493-76619 GCA_964414595.1 uncultured Rickettsiales bacterium | reverse complement strand
CAGCATTTTCCCTCCCTGTGTGTGACGTTCGCAAGTTCCATGACGCAGCCGCGCGCATCGGTTTTGCTTGCGTAAATTTCGCAGTCAAAAGACCATGCTTCTTGCGCCTTGGCAATTTCTTCTTTCGCTTGCGCGCCTTTTAGTAATAAAATTTTCGTGTCGTTGCACAAAAAGCGCGCTGTGAGATCGAGAAGCTTTTCTAGAGGCGCAAATGCACGCGCGGTGATGATATTTGTTTTCCACGGCGTGAGATTTTCGATGCGCGCATTGTGAATTTTTACTTGCGCATTGCATGCGCGCGCCGCTTCGGTGAGAAACGCGCATTTGCGCATATCGCTTTCCACAAGATGCGTATTTTCATAACCCATTAGCGCCAGTATCATGCCTGGAAATCCAGCACCAGAGCCAATATCCGTGATGATCGCATTTTTATTCGGAATATAATTCGCCAGCTGCTCGGCATCCGCAACATGGCGCATCATGATGTCGTTTTCTGTCTTCGCGCCGATGAGATTCACGCGCTGATTCCATTTCAAAAGCAGCGCCACAAATTCTGCAATCGCATCGCGTGAGTGCGCGGGATGAAAGAATTTTTCGGGCGTGTTTTCGAGTGTCATCATGCGGCTTTGCGTTGTGATTTTTTGATATGTACCATCAGCGCGGCGGTCGCGGCGGGCGTCACACCCGGCACACGCGTTGCTGCGCCGATTGTCAGCGGTTTTGCCGCGCGTAATTTCTCGCGCACTTCGGTGGAGAGGCCTTTAATCGCGTCGAGATCAAGGTTCGCAGGAATTTTCATCGCCTCTTCTTTGCGGAAAGCGATGATATCCGCTTCTTGACGCGCTAAATAACTGCTGTAGCGCGCTTCGATCTCGAGTTGCTCAACAATATCGGCGCGTGAAAATGCAGGATTTTCCTTTAGTTCTGGCATGAGCGACGTTAATTTCTGCCAGTTCATTTCCGGATAGCCGAGTAGCGTCATTGCATCGCGCAGAATGCCATCCTGATTCATTTCCAGGCCCAATTTCTGCCATTCGTTCGGCGATTTTTTGAGCGCCTGTAATTTCTCGCGCGCTTCGGTTAAATTGCGCTTTTTCTCTAGGAATTTCGCATTTCGTTCCGCTCCCGTAACACCGATTTTCATCGCTTTTTCGGTGAGGCGCAAATCCGCGTTATCGGCACGCAGATGCAAACGATATTCCGCCCTGGAAGTAAACATACGATAGGGTTCAGAAACACCTAAAGTGGTGAGGTCATCAATCATTACGCCTGTGTAACCATCGGCTCTATCTATGGTAAATCGTGTATTTCCGGCGCTTGCCAAAGCTGCATTGATACCCGCAACCAGCCCTTGGGCTCCCGCCTCCTCATATCCGGTCGTGCCATTGATTTGGCCAGCTAAGAAGAGCCCCTTTACGCGCTTGGTTTCCAGCGTCGGGTAGAGTTCACGTGGGTCGATATAGTCGTATTCAATCGCATAGCCTGGCCTGATAATCCTTGCTTGTTCCAGCCCCGGAATGGATTTTATAATGGCATGTTGTACATCTTCCGGCAGCGAGGTTGAAATACCATTTGGATAAATCGTATCGTCGTCTAAGCCCTCCGGTTCCAGGAAAATCTGATGGCGCTCGCGATCCGCAAAACGCATGATTTTATCTTCAATCGACGGGCAATAACGCGGACCGCGGCTTTGAATCTGGCCGCTATACATGGGCGAGCGCTGAATATTGGCGCGAATCACCGCATGCGTTTCCGGCGTTGTAGACGTAATATGGCAAGGAATCTGCGGCACTTCGACCTTTTCAGTGAGGTAGGAGAATGGCCGCGGCGGATTATCGCCCGGCTGTTTTTCCAGCTTTTCCCACGCAATCGTTTTGCCATCTAAACGCGGCGGCGTGCCGGTTTTCAAGCGCCCGAGCGCAAATCCTGCTTCTATCAGCCTATCAGAAAGCCCCAGCGCCGGCGCCTCGCCTACGCGCCCCGCCGGAATCTTCGTTTCACCGATATGAATCAGGCCGCGAAGAAAGGTTCCGGTAGTTAGAACTACTGATTTTGCCCGGATTGTTTCGCCCCCGGATGTAATCACAGCGCGTACTTCACCATTTTCAAAAACAATATCATTCGCGCCCGCTTCGTGTATCGAAAGGTTCGGGTAATCACTCAAAATCGCCTGCATCGCCTCACGATAAAGCTTGCGATCGGCCTGGGCGCGTGGCCCCCATACGGCTGCGCCCTTGCTCGAATTAAGCATTTTATAATGGATGCCCGCGCGATCGACGGCGCGCGCCATCACGCCATCGCACGCATCAATTTCACGCACGAGCGTGCCTTTTGCAACACCGCCAAAGGCCGGATTACAAGACATTTCGCCGATTGTTGCGCGCTTGTGGGTAAGCAAGAGCGTTTGCGCGCCGGTGCGTGCACTGGCTGCCGCGGCCTCACAGCCCGCATGCCCGCCGCCAATTACGATGACATCATATTGCTGTTTGCACTCTGTCATTTTGATCCAAATCGTTAAGTTTTTTTAACCTGTTTCACGTGGAACATTTATTTGCCGATGCAAAAATTCCTGAATAGCGCATCCAATACCTCATCCAAATGCACTTTTCCAGTTATTTTTCCTATTGCATACACCGCCTGACGCAAATCTTCCGCAGCCAGCTCTGTGTCCCGCCCGTTACTCAGTATATGTCTAAAATTTTCCAGGTTTTCTGCGGCTTCCCGTATAGATTTTGCCTGCCGCTCGCGCGTAACAAACGCAGATTCGGGCATTTCAATGTTTGACAGTCTGTTTTCAATTTCTTTTATCAGATTGTCGATGCCCTCTCCTGTTTTCACAGAAATAGAAAATGCCCCGACCCCGGATACTGTATCAGGAGTTTTTGCCGCGGATTTTCGATCAATCCGAGAAAAAATAGGGATGGATTTTGCGCTTACCAGCTGCATGCTTATCACATCCAGCGCCGGTAGCTTCTCCGCATCAAATAAAACTAGATTCAAATCTGACTCATCGGCCTTGAGGCGCGAACGACGCACCCCCTCTTTTTCGATCGCCTCCTCTGTTTCGCGTATGCCCGCCGTATCAAAAAATATAATTTTATAGCCCCCCAGATCGAGGGCAAATTCGAGTACGTCGCGCGTTGTTCCAGGCGCATCTGAAACGATCGCATAATCTGATTTTGCAAACCAGTTCAGCAAACTTGACTTACCCGTATTCGGAGCGCCCAAAATGGCAATACGATAGCCCTCACGTATTTGCCTAATCGCCCTTGTCCCGTTTAAGATCGCTTCAAATTCTGATAATAATTGCCTTGATATTTCAATGGCTTCAGTTATAACGTGCTCAGGAATACCTTCTTCCGGAAAATCGATATAGGCTTCGATATAGGCCAAAAGCTGCACCAATTTTTCCCGCCAATTTTGACATGCTTTGGACAAGATTCCATCTAATTGCAAATGGGCCTGTCGAAGTTGTTGCGAGGTTTCTGCGTCGATTAAATCTGCTAGCCCCTCCGCTTGCACCAGATCCATTTTTTCGTTCTCAAAAGCGCGCTTTGAAAATTCACCAGGCTCAGCTAAACGAAAATTTTTATGACTCGAAAGTATAGATAAAATCGTTTCGGTTACGGCACGACTTCCGTGTATTTGGAGCTCAAAAACATCCTCGCCGGTGAAGCTTGCAGGGGCCGGAAACCACAACGCGACTCCCAAATCGATAGGGTCGTTTTTCTGATCCAGCATACGAACCAGGGTTGCATGACGGGGCCTCGGTATTTTGAAATGAAAAAGGGTAGGCACCTCGGCCGCCATCGGACCCGAGATGCGGATGATAGCAACGCCCGACTTACCCGGAGGAGTAGAAATTGCGAAAATTGTATTTTTTGGCGCCATACCTAACTATATCTTGTAAAAATTATTAATTTTAATCATTCTGTTGATAATGTTCCACGTGGAACAAAGCAAACTCTCAAAAAAGACTCTTAAAATAACATTCCGGCTACGTAATTTGATAATTATACTATCATTTTGATAAAAGCGCCGCAATCGCTACGATACCGAAACGTTAGGTTAAGAAACAGTCTCCTTTCTTATTTTATCAATTTGAGAGCGATACGATATTTTGCGGTAGCCATAGGCTTCCAAAATATGCTCGTTTTGGATGGATTCACTCCCGTCTAGGTCGGCAATCGTGCGCGCTACACGCAAAAGGCGATGATACCCGCGCATAGATAAACCCGCCTGATCCACCAATTTTTCAATCAAAGCGCGGTTATTTTGTTCTAATGGAGCTTCCTGTAACAACGCTTCCAGTGATACATGCGCGTTTAATTTTACGGCGTTTTCACGATAGCGGCGCTGCTGCTTTGCACGTGATGCAGAAACGCGCGCAGCAATCGCATGCGATGATTCTCCGCTGCTAAATTTTTCATTTACTTGCACGCGCACACGCGGAACTTCGATGTGAATATCGATGCGATCAAGCAGAGGACCAGAAAGTTTGTTCTGATATTCATCGCCGCATTTCGGCGCGCGCGAACAAGCTTGCGCAGGATCATCCAGATAACCACAACGACAGGGATTCATCGCTGCAATAAGCTGAAATCTCGCAGGATAGGTTACATGCGATTGCGCGCGCGCAATACTTACTTGCCCCGTTTCCAGTGGTTGACGAAGTGCGTCTAAAACCTGACGCGAAAATTCCGGCAATTCGTCGAGAAATAATACGCCGTGATGCGCAAGCGTGATTTCACCCGGAAGCGCTTTTGTGCCGCCGCCTACCATTGCGGGCATGGAACAGGAGTGGTGCGGGTCGCGGAAAGGACGACGGTTGCTAAGTGCGCCAGAAGCAAGCTGGCCCGCCACGCTTTGTATCATACTTACTTCTAGTGTTTCTTGCGCCGTGAGCTCGGGAAGGAGCCCGGGTAACGCCGCGGCAAGCATGGATTTTCCTGAGCCTGGCGGCCCAGACATCAGCATATTATGGCCGCCCGCCGCAGCAATTTCGAGCGCGCGGCGCGCTGCTTGCTGCCCTTCAATATGACGCATATCCGGATAGGAAAACGGAGTAGTATCTATAGTATAACGCGGCGCTTCCAAAATCCGTTCGCCTTTGAAATGTTGTATTGCGCTTAGCAAATGCGACGGTGCAAGAATGGGAAATTCTCCTGCCCATGCTGCTTCCGCTCCGTTTGCGTGAGGACAAATCACACCAAGATTTTGCGCGCGCGCATGAATCGCCGCGGGCAATACTCCTGTAACAAAAGTGATTTCGCCGTTTAAAGAAATTTCACCGAGCGCTATATAATTATCCAGTGCATCACGCGGAATTGCCTCCATCTCTGCAAGTAGCGCAAGTGCAATCGGCAAATCAAAATGACTTCCTTCTTTTTGCACATCCGCAGGTGCAAGATTAACCGTAATACGTTTAGGCGGAAGGGAGAGGCCTAAAGAATTTAGCGCCGCACGCACACGTTCACGCGATTCTGTAATAGATTTATCTGCAAGGCCTACCACAGAGAATGCGGGTAAACCTCCGGCCATGTGAACTTGCACTTCAACAGGAATAATATCCATGCCACGAAACGCGACTGTTTTAACGCTGCACACCATATATTATACTAGACAGAAAAATGTGCTGTGATTAAGCAGGTTAACTACAGCATTGCAAGTGCTTTATCCAAGATGCACTTATAAGTAGTATAGGTTTACGATACTATCATTTTGAGAGACTCTCAAAATGATAGTTACTCGATTTAGGCGCTAATTCTTCGAATTCATCGTTTGGAAGAAATCGGCATTGGATTTCGTGTTTTTAATCTTATCCACGATGAATTCCATACCGTCGATAACGCCCATCGGCATGACAATACGGCGTAATACCCAGGCTTTGCTGAGGGTTGCTTTATCGACCAACAGCTCTTCTTTACGCGTGCCGGATTTTGTGACGTCAATCGCTGGGAATACGCGCTTATCCGCGAGTTTTCTATCCAGAATGATTTCCGCGTTACCCGTGCCTTTAAATTCTTCGAAGATAACTTCGTCCATTTTTGAGCCGGTATCGATGAGCGCGGTAGCGATGATGGTGAGCGAGCCGCCACCTTCAATATTGCGTGCTGCGCCAAAAAAGCGTTTAGGACGCTGTAGGGCGTTAGAGTCGACCCCGCCGGTGAGTACCTTGCCGGAGGATGGAACTACGTTGTTGTACGCCCTCGCCAGACGGGTGATAGAATCGAGCAATATTACCACATCTTTTTTGTGCTCTACCAGTTTCTTGGCTTTCTCGATCACCATTTCGGCAACCTGGACGTGACGGGTTGCCGGTTCATCGAATGTTGAAGACACCACTTCGCCTTTTACGGTGCGCTGCATGTCGGTTACTTCTTCCGGACGCTCATCAATAAGCAACACGATGAGATAAACATCCGGGTGATTAGCCATAATCGCATGCGCGATATTCTGCATTAACACGGTTTTACCTGTACGCGGTGGCGCAACTATCAATGCACGCTGGCCTTTACCCAGCGGCGCAACGAGTTCGATCACGCGCGTGCTCATATCCTCTTTTTTATTTTCAATTTCGAGGTGAAGTTTTTCCGTAGGATAAAGTGGCGTTAAGTTATCGAAATTCACCTTATGACGTGAACGCTCAATATCTTCGTAATTAAGTTTATTTACGCGAAGCAGCGCAAAATAACGCTCACCTGGCTTCGGTGCGCGAATTTCACCTTCCACCGTATCGCCGGTACGAATACCAAAGCGTTTTACCTGGCTTGGCGATACATAAATATCATCCGGGCCGGGAAGATAATTGGCTTCCGGAGAACGCAGAAAACCAAAACCATCCTGCATGACTTCAATCACGCCTTCGCCGATAATTACACCGTCGATTTCCGACATTTTTTTCAGCAATCCAAAAATCAAATCCTGCTTCAGCATTGCGCTGGCGTTTTCAACACCCGCTTCTTCTGCTAGCGCAAGCAAATCGTTGGGAGATTTTTTCTTCAAATCTTTCAGATGAAGCATGGGCGTATCTTCAGTAATCACGCGCTCTGCCGGTTGTTCTACTAAACCTACATCCTCTTGATTCGGTGCTGCAACACGTTCATGACGTGGAGCATTACGATGG
>CAYPXJ010000003.1:52218-69483 GCA_964414595.1 uncultured Rickettsiales bacterium | reverse complement strand
TTACGATGGCCTTCATGATGGCGTCTGCGACCACGATGGGGACGATTAAATTCTTCGTTCATAGGGATATTCCAAAGGTAAGGGGGAAATAAAAAAGGAGGGAAGAACCCTTAGGGCTCTGCTTGCTTATATAGCGAATCTTAAAAAACCTGTCAAAGCGAAAAAACTATCCCTGCACACAAATACTATTAATAAGATACTTAATTAAAAAGATTTTTAAGGTTGATGTTGTAGGCTTAAATCTGGCTATTGTTTGTTTTCCACGGGTTTTTCTATGTGGAAAAGAAAGCCAACAGAAGAGGGAAAACCATCACCAAAATGGGAAAAACATTATTCCTAAAAGGCTTAAGTTTAGATTTGTGTGTGGATAGAGATGTGTAAGCAATGCAGATAAATAAGGATGCACAGTCTGTGTAAAAAATATTCACACGCGGGTAAGATGTTGATAACGCGCGTGCATGCGCTGAATAAAACTGTATAATTTCGCCGTTATGCTTTTCCATCGCCTTTATCCTATTTTTATAAAGCGCTTATCCACAGAGGTTTGGGGATGACGCGAATTTTACCCGTGCATTTGGTTTCTGATTCGACCGGCGAAACGGTGAGCAGCATTGCGCGCTCGGTGATTTCGCAATTCGATGGCATTGATATGGAAGAGCATATTTGGTCGCTCGTGCGCACGCGCGGGCAGATGGAGCAGGCGCTCGAATCGATAAAAAAAACCGGCGGGCTGGTATTATATACGCTTGTTGAGCCGAAGCTGGAAGAGATGCTGCATGAAACCTGTCAACAGGCGAAAATCCCCTGCATTAACGTGCTGGCGCGCGTGATGCGCGAAGTGTCGGAGCATCTGGGGATGAAAGTTTCCGCGCATCCCGGCAGGCAATATGCGCTGGATGAAAATTATTTCGATCGCATGGAGGCGATGAATTTCGCCATTCGCCATGATGACGGCCAGGCGACAAGTTCCATTCGCGAAGCGGATATTATTTTGGTGGGCGCGTCGCGCACGTCGAAATCGCCGACTTCGGTGTATCTGGCGTATCGCGGCTATAAGGTGGCGAACGTGCCGTTCGTGCATCATATTCCACTGCCGGAAGATTTGTTTGAGGTGAAAGATGCGCTGATTGTCGGGCTGGTGATTTCGCCGGAACGTTTGGTGCAGATTCGCAAATCGCGATTGATGGACTTAAATGAAAAACGCGATACGGATTATGTGGATGTGGAAATGGTGAAAGAAGAAATGACCGAAGCGCGTAAGCTTTTTATGAAACATGGCTGGCCGGTGATTGACGTGACGCGCAAATCGGTAGAGGAAACGGCGGCTAACATCCTGCAAGTACTCAATAAATATAGGGAAAACCGTTAATCTTTTCTTAACCAGGCTGTGCTAGGCTTTTAGCTGGAGCAGTGTATGGATATGGAAGAATTAGATGGTCTGTCGTCGAGCGGCAGGCACTATGCAATACGCGGAAAGCCGATAGCGGAAGCGCTGGCCTTACAGCAAGATTTACGCGCGGAGATTCTGTCGATTTATCCTGCGCTGGAGCATGTAACGCCGGAAATTGCGCTCAGGCGTATACAAAATCTTGGGCCAGAAAAAATCATCGAGAAACTAGGCAAGGATTTGCCCGGCCTTATTGATAGCGTTAATGGCGATGCGGAAATTTTTGCTGCCACATTGGTGCTGCTTGCGTATGCCTGTTTTTATGATGCAGGAAAAAAAGATGATATTTTGCGCAAGGCCAAACAAGAGCTCGGCATTTTTCCGGAATTAGACGATCCGTTTACGCCGCGCCAATGGCGTGAAGCGCTTACGAATTTTGGCACGAGTTTATATAATGAACGCAATCCTTATGCGGTGAAATTCGGCACAACGGCGAGCAAGCTTTTTTATGCGCGCATTTTGGAAGAGTTCGGCTCTGCATCAAAACTTTTTCCTGAAATGAATACACTGGAAAATGGCGCAATGAAGTTTTTTGACGCGATGCCATTGGGAAATTTCTTTAACTTCCTCGCGCGCAATGGCGAGCGCGAACATCGTTACAACACGGTGAATACAGGGCTTAGAAACAAAGCGCGGGAAGCTGTCACCCACCGTTGCCAAGGATTTGCCGAATGTTTAAGCGAAGTTTTTAGATTGCCATCGCATCAGGAATATCGGCCCTTGATTCCGACCTATCAGGGGTTGCTTGAATACGCGATCGTCCATTACGAAAAAGCATGTAAGATATTGCAAGGCGCAGCGCGGGAAGAGGCATTGAAAGAATGCAGCATACTGACTAGCGCTATTTATAGCATTGGCCACACAAAGCCCGTAGACCCCAGCGTTTATCTTGGCTAACATGCGCGCATGATTCGCGCCGCCGTTTTAGGACATCCCATTTCCCAATCGCTCTCGCCAAAGCTGCACGGCTATTGGCTTAAAGCCCATGGCATTGACGGTAGTTATGAGGCGATTGACGTCTCGCCGGAGAAATTGGAAGCGCAACTCGATAAGATGGTCGCGGAAGGTTGGGCGGGGTGCAATATCACCGTACCGCATAAAGAGGCGGCGTTCGCCTGGGCAAAAAAACGGGGCAGGGTGGAGACGCGCGCGGAGGCGATCGGCGCGATAAATACCCTCGTTTTTCGAAACAAGGAAATCCAAGGCTTCAATACAGATATCCACGGATTTATCCACAATCTAAAAGCCGCGTATCCACAGTGGGATTTTGCCGCCAGCCGCGCGCTGGTATTGGGGGCGGGAGGTGCCGCACGTGGCGTGGTCGCGGGGCTTATCGAGGCGGGATGTCCGCTTATTACGCTGACCAACCGCACACGTGCGAAAGCTGAGGAAATCCGCGCTATTTTTGCAAGTGCGGCGCGCGGAAAGGCAGAAATCCGCGTGGTAGATTGGGAAAGCCGCGAAGCCGCGCTCGCCACCACGGAAATACTGGTAAATACGACTATTTTGGGGATGCAAGGTCAGGAAGTGCTGGATTTGCCGCTGGATTTGTTATCCACCGAGGCGTTGGTGACGGATATTGTCTATAAACCGCTGGAAACGCCGCTGCTGAAAAGCGCGCGGGCACGCGGCAATAAAGTCGTGGATGGTTTGGGCATGTTGCTCCATCAAGCAGCGCCCGGATTTGAGATGTGGTTCGGCAAAAAACCGGAAGTCACCGCCGAACTTCGAAAATTTCTGCTCGCTTAGGCTTGCGGCTGAACAGCGGGTGCAGCAGCAGCTTGCGGCGTAACGGGCGCCATCGAATCTTTGAACGCCTGTGCGATTGCGGCCACCATATCTTTCACGTTCTTGAAATAGTCCGAATCTTTTTCCATCTTGTTCACCAAGCCGGGCGTACCCTGCAGGGTGTTGCGGATGATGGCGGTTAAGTCCGCGTCTGAAAGTTTGCCGCCCTTGAATTTTGTGGTTAGTGAGTAGAGGAATTTTTGCAGCTCCTCATTTGGTGCGGTCAGTGTTTCCACTTCCTCGCGAAATTTGCGGAACGCTTCGCCTTCCAGCAGTATAGGTGTTGGTTCTGTCATTGAAAATGCCCCCCCGAATCGGTTACTATCACAAGCTTACAAAAACAAGATTAACAAAGCGTTAAGATTATAGAAAAATGAATGAGATGGATTGCATTTTAATCAAATATCGGGGGGCCGAGTGATTGTTCTTGGTCTTACGGGCTCGGTGGGCATGGGTAAAAGCGTGGCGGCAAAACTCTGCCGTCAGCTTGGTGCCGCGGTGTTTGAGGCGGATGCGTATGTGCATGATTTGCTGAATGTGAATGGTGCGGCAGTGTCATCGGTTGCGGAGGAATTTCCCGAAACATTGGTGCAAACGCATGCCGGAAATTTGATTGATCGCAAGGCGCTGGGTGCGATTGTGTTCGCCGATGAAAAACGCCGCGTGATGCTCGAGGAAATTTTGCACCCGATGGTGCGCGCCGGGCGTTTTGCGCATGAACTTCATGCCGAGCATATGGGCAAAGAAATTTGCGTGCATGATATTCCGCTTTTGTTCGAAACGGGAGATACCGAAGGGATGGAGGCTATTATGGTGGTGACCGCGCCGGCGCATGTGCAGCGCGCGCGGGTGATGGGCCGTAAAGGCATGACGGAGGAGCGGTTTAAGGCGATTCTGGACGCGCAAATGCCCGATGCCGAAAAGCGCGCACGCGCCGATTATATTATTCACACGGGTCTTGGAAAGCGGCATACGCTGGAGCAGCTGAAAGCTGTTTTCAGAGAAGTGAGTCGTTAGGCACGAGTGCCAGTCGACAGTCATTAGTCGTTAGTATAAATTGTCGCAGCATGAGAGAAATTTCGCTCGATACCGAAACCACTGGATTTGAACCCGAACAAGGCCACCGCATTGTGGAAATCGGCTGCGTGGAAATGTTCAACCGCGTGCGCACCGGCAAAGTGTTTCACGCCTATATCAACCCGGAGCGCGATATGCCGCCGGGCGCGCAGGCGGTGCATGGCCTCAGCGCACAATTCTTAAGCGATAAACCAAAATTTCACGAAGTGGCGGATCATTTCATCGCCTTTATCAGCGATGCGCCGCTCGTCATTCATAACGCCGATTTCGATATGAAATTTTTGAGTGCCGAACTCGGGCGCGCAGCAAAAACATTGCTCGCATTCGAGCGCGCGACCGATACGCTGAAAATCGCGCGCAAGAAATATCCGGGCTCGCCGGCGAGCCTCGATGCGCTCTGCAAACGCTTTAATATCGATCTCTCCGCGCGAACAAAACACGGCGCGTTGCTCGATGCCGAATTACTCTGCGATGTGTATATGGAACTCATGGGCGGCGCGCAGGATGCGCTGGCACTGATTTCAGCCGCCAATCAAAGAGACCCCATGAGCCACCGCTCGGCGGAAGCGCGGCCCGCGCGTGATTTTCCCGTCCCGGAAGAAGATAGAGTTGCGCATGACGCATTTTTGAAGTTGCTCAAAAACCCTTTATGGGCGAAAGTGTAAACCCCAGGGGTTAAGATGAGGAGCTTTTTTCTAGCAGCAGCCGTTTATCTGCTTTGCGCTTTTTCCGCGCAGGCGGCGCACGGCATTTCGGTTTTCGGCGATTTGAAATATCCGCCGGACTTCGATCATTTCGATTACGCAAATCCGGACGCGCCGAAAGGCGGTGTGTTCCGCGATGCGGCGATTGGTAGTTTTGATAGCCTCAATCCTTTTATTCTGAAAGGAAAGCCCGCCAGCGGAGTGCAGGGGATTTACGACACGCTGATGGAATCTTCGGCCGATGAGCCGCTTTCCAAATATGGTTTAATTGCAGAGTCTGTGGAGCTGGCGCCGGATAAAGGCTCGGTGACATTTACCTTGCGACCCGAAGCGAAATTTCACGACGGCCATCCTATCACGGCCGATGATGTGGTGTTTAGTTTTGACACGCTGACAAAACACGGCCACCCTTTTTACCGCACGTATTACCATGACGTGCTGAAAGCCGAAGCGCTCGATGAGCATACGGTGCGCTTTACCTTCGCCACCACGGCGAATCGTGAATTGCCGCTGATTGTTGGCGAGCTTCCTGTGTTGCCGAAACATTATTGGCAGGGGCGTGATTTTTCCGTGTCTTCGCTGGATATTCCGCTCGGCAGCGGACCGTATCGTGTGATTGCTGTGGATGCGGGTAAATCGATTACGTATCAACGCGTGCCAGATTATTGGGGCAAGGATTTGCCGGTAAACAAGGGCCGCCACAATTTTGACCGCATGATAGTGGAATATTACCGCGATGCGTCGGTGGCGATGGAAGCCTTCAAAGCGGGACGTTATGATTTCCGCCAGGAGAATGTGGCGCGCAACTGGGCGATGGGTTATACATTCCCTGCCGTTTCGCGCGGGCATGTGAAGGTGGAAGAAATTCCGCACGATATTCCCACCGGTATGCAGGCTTTTGCGATGAATACGCGTCGCGAGATTTTCGCCGATGCGCGTGTTCGTCAGGCGCTGACGCTGGCGTTTGATTTCGAGTGGTCGAATGCGACCTTGTTCCACGGCGCTTACAGCCGGACGGACAGTTATTTTTCGAATAGTATCTATGCGTCTTCGGGCATGCCGACGGCGGAAGAAATGGCGCTGCTGGAACCCTTCCGAGATAGTTTGCCGCCGGAAATTTTCACGCAAAGTTTTTCCTTACCTGCTTCTGACGGCAAGGGATTTAATCGCGAAAACTTGCTCAAAGCGCGGGATTTGCTGAAAGAAGCGGGATATGTTGTGCGCGATAAAAAACTCGTGAACGCAACAACGGGCAAGCCGCTCGAGATTGAATTTTTGCTCTCGAGCAGCAATTTTGAGCGCATTGTAAGCCCCTATCTGCGCAATCTGGAGCGCCTTGGTATTCGTGCGCGCATCCGCACGGTGGATGCCAGCCAATACCAAACGCGGCTTGAGCAATATGATTTCGATATCATTGTGCATGTGTATGGCCAGTCGCTGTTTCCCGGCAACGAGCAGCGCAATTATTGGACCAGCGAAAAAGCCGATCAGCCCGGCGGACAAAATTATATCGGGATAAAAAATCCCGCCGTGGATGCGATGGTGGAAAAAATTATCAGCGCGCATTCCATGGAAGAGCTGACCACCGCGACGCATGCGCTCGATCGCGTTCTGTTGTGGAATTATTATGCGATTCCGCAATGGCACGTGCGCACGTTCCGCGTGGCGTATTGGGATAAATTTGCCAAGCCCGCCATCGCGCCGAAATATGGCCTAGGGCTTGATACATGGTGGAGCAAAAACCCTGTGACGGCGGTGGATAATGCGATTCCGCTTATGCTTTCGCCCGCACCGGTAAACACAGAAAAGCACGAACAAGCGCCGGCTGAGCAAAAAGAGCCTGAGGCGCAAGCGCCCGCAGAAGAAACATTTCCTGCGGAAGAAACGCCCGCACCGGATGCCGGTGTAGAGGAGCCATTGCCGCCGGTAGAAGATGTGCCGCCCGAAGCGGTTCCCGCGGAGGCGCCAGCCACGCCTATGCCGGTAGAAGAGGTGCCTCAGCCGAATGTGGAAACGCCGGAAGCGGCCCCCGCGGCACCACCAACGGCAGAGCAGCCCAAGGTAGAAAACGCGCCCGCGTCACAACCGGCAGAAGCCGCCCCGGTTAAGGTGCAAAAACCTAAGCAATCGGCGCCAAAAGCCAAGAAGCCGGTAAAAACTAAACCGGATAACTGGAACCCGCGCGCCCGCGGCAAATAAGCATTTTGTTAACCCAAAATTAACCTCGTTTTGCTAGGCTTGGGGTCTATGGAAAGCGATAAGAAATTTTTGGTACAGATGGTGCTCAAGTATTTGCTGGAGCAGGACGTCTTTTTTTATTCGGAAGGTCGGGAAAGCGTAAAGCTGCAGGGAAATTTCAGAAAACCTCTTGAGCTAAATTTGCCTGAAGTCATTATTGCCACACTTAACGCCTTATTGGGCGAAAAAATATTTCATGAAGTTGGTTATCGACGTTATGAAGAAGGCAAGGCTCCTCGGGAGCACATTGAAATAGCGTTTAAGCGAAAGCTTTATCAGGATGAAGATTTGCTAGGCAGGCTCGAACATATCACGAAGGAAGAATTTTTAGAGAAACAGGAAGAATTGTTGCACGGAGCGTGGGATGCACGATTTGATCACGAGCGCGTGACGCCCGCTATTTCATTTGGATATGTGGAGCCGAAACTTTCGCCTGAATCCTGGCAAGATTTGATTGAAGAAACGACGGGCGAAGCTTTTTATGTCGCTACCGATAAGCAGCAGAAAACAGTTCTGATCACGCAAAAAAAATCCTCTACAAAATTGCGTCACGAGCTGGAAAAAACGTTGGGAATAAAACTGCAAGAAAAAGATGGCGGTGTGCATATCCCGCTTTCGAATCTTAATCTGGAACTCTATCGCAAACTTGCCGAAATGCAGGCGAGTGAAACGCATCGCCGCGATAACCCCCATGATAAGGGTAAAGCATGAGCGGCGATTATTTTAAGGAATATCAGGAATATTTTGGTAAACTGACACGTCAAAAGAATCCCATCGTTAAAGAGGGTGGTGAATATTATTTGCCAGCCAAATATTTTCATGGGGTAGAGCCGCATGAATACGAATATTTGTTGCGCATTGTGAATCAGGCTACAGAATATGCAGGCGGCCAATGGACCTATGATGAAACGCGCAAAGTTTTTGTTATACCGCCATCTTTTATCGCCGATGACGATGCGCTTGATAAACTGGAAGATGTTATTCCTAACCCTGAAACGCTACGCATGTGGATTCGGGATAAACGTGAACAGGATTTTCTTTTTGCTGAAAAACATCCGCGCAAACATAACGCGGAAAGCCTCGAAGACTGGTGCGCCATTCTTACAAAAAAAACGGGGGTGGATTGGCATATTCAGGGAGATGGTAAAAATGGCCTGGCCATATTATGCAGCGAACCTGTCTATTCAGCCGAGGTGTGGAAAGAGCGATTAAATCGACTCTTGCAAACCAGGTTTTTTGAAGAACAAAACGGATGTCTGCAGGTTCTGATTTCCGTTTCTATCGAAGAAGGCATGCTACAAAGAAAAGCGGAAATCATGAGGCGCCTGGATATTATTGATGAAAGCATATTACATGCGCAAAATGACCGTTTACGCATCGATGAAAGTCGGGGAGAGGGTTGGCGGAAAATAAAAAGCGAGCTGGAATATGTTACTGGTGAGAAGTGGAGTTACCACCCGAAACACAAAATGCTAGGCATGGATCCTATACCGGAAGATGCCTTAGGGGTGGTGACGCGTTTATCAAAAGATATGCCCAACGCAATTTTTTCCCTTACAGAAGAAGGGAAAATCTATATGAGCACCAAAGATTTTGATAAACTCGAACATGTTCAAGAGATTCTCAGCAATTTAGAAAAAGCGCGCCTCTATTCGATGCCGAAAAAAGAGCGCGAATAATTAGCGCGTGAACCATTGCAGGCCCGCGCCAAGAATGCGACCCTGATTTTCTTCCTGAACGATAATCGCCACGCCTTCCGAGCGCATGTTGCGCGCATCGAGCTCCTGCACGAGGGTGCGGCGATGCCACTGCGTCAAACGATCCAAACGCGTCACCACATTCACGTCTTTCAAAATCTTGCCGACATTTTCGCCGCCATCGATACGTGTTTCGTACCCGCGATTGACGGTGGCGAGCCATACATCCGCATGTTGCGGCAGATTTTCCATGAATAAACCATCGTCTGCACCGGCGATATGCACGGTGATTGCGGCGCGCTCGGGCGAATAAGAAAAGCGCACGGGAATTGTTGGCGCGTTGAATTTCGCATCCTGAATTAACTGGCGGACAGCGTTTTGCTTGCTGCCAACTTCGGTGCGGTATCCTTCCACTACCATTTGCGGCGTGAAAAGGCCACCGACGCCGAGCACACGGTTATAAAGGCGCTGGCGATTGGTGGCTTGCTCGAGCGAAAAGGGATCTTTCCAGCCTTCGTAATCCCAGTAATCAACATGGAAGGAGAGGGCAAGAATATCAGGGTCTTTGGAAAGCTCGGCAAGAAACGCATCGGCCGGCGGGCAGGAGCTGCAGCCCTGCGAGGTGTAAAGCTCCACCACCATTGGCCGCGTGTGAAATAAATTACCGAAGGCGGTTTTGGGAACTTGATCCTCTGCGTGTGCAGAAGAAAATAAAAGTAAGGCAAGAAGTGTGAGAAAACGCATAACGCGATTATGCGCGGAAGCGATAGCTTAGTCTATAGCTGTATGATTAATGCGCCGTCGCTGTATCCGGCTTACCAAGGCCCGCGAGTGCAATAATATCCTGCATATTGCCCACGAGCGGGATGCAGAAACGCATCGCCTGTTCAATCAGCGATGGGCTATGGCCCTCACGCGTGTAAATAAACATCGGCTTGCGTTTGCCAACCAGCGCGCGCATATGCTCGAGCACTTCAAAACCCGATTCTTTTTCGAGTACCGGCACGCTGATAACCGCGGCGATATCTTTCCGGCCTTTGAAACGCTGAATTTCCGTTGGCTTAATCACTTCAATCTGAATACCGCGTTCGCCCAGCTGGCTGATAAGCTGTGTGGGAATCTGATCGGCGATATCGCAAATAACCAGCATCTGCGAGCTGGATTTCTGGACGCGGGCAGCAACGTCTTTCTTCGCGCCCTGGGGCACCAGTTTTTCTGAACCTGCTCCGCCTTGAATCTGAGGCATTTTCCTTCTCCTTACATCAGGTGATAACTCCAAATTACCGGAAATCTGTTAATAAAAAGTTAACAGAGCGCAGATTTTTTGAGTTTTTATTTCAACGCTTTAGGAAAGAAGAAAGAATTTTAAATAAATCAGAGAGATAGAAGCGAAATAGATCGCACACTATCATTTTGAAAGTGTATCAAATCGGCGGGCCGCCCTCGCGTCCGCGATCGTAACCGCGACCGCCGCCGGGGTTAAACCGGCCCAAATTACCCAGAAGTTGCTGGATGATATTCATGCTGTTGCCTTCGGTGGGTGTGGTATTCTTTTCAAAGGCCAAATCACGACGATCGCCGATACCCTTCGTATTCACCGCTTCCACCACGCCTTCGGGGGTAAAAATGATTTCCACAACGCCCTGATCGGTGATTTCCGGCTTATAAAAGGCGGTTTGCTCGGATTTCGTGCTGATATAATACCAGGTCGGCTTACCGTAGCTGGCACGCGAGGAGGGTGAGCCGAGCAGACGAATCACGTCCTCGGCCGTGCTCTGGCCCGGCGTAATTTGTGAGAAATCCGCCATGGCGCGCACATATCCGCTCTCATTTTCCCGCGCCACACAGGCGGTTAGCCCCGCCCCAAGCAGAAGTAAGGCCGCTAAGCCCCCGGTTCGGCGCAGAAATTGCTGGATTTTCGTGAAAGGATGCATTATAAGCCCGCCTTCCTATATAAACGGACAACGAACAACGGACAACTAAAAAGAGGTCACCATGGCAGTACCTAAGGCAAAAACAACCAAATCATGCCGCAATATGCGTCGCTCGCACCTTGCGCTGAAAAACTTAAACGTCGTCGAAGACGCAACCACCGGCGAATATAAACTGCCGCACCACATCTCGATGGATGGCTATTATAAAGGCCGCGAAATTTTCGCGACCGTGGACCGCGAAACAAAAGAATAACGCAGGCGCCTGCTACTATGCTGGCCAACTTGCTTGGCTTTCTGTGCTTCCGGTGCTCACGTACCCAAGAAGTACGCTGTGCTCCGGTTCTCGAAAGCCAGCGCATTTGCCTCAGCCTAGCGCAGGCGAATTCCAACTTCATTTCTAAATCCCTATTCATTATTCCTTTCAACTTGACGGCTACGCACGATAGCATAAGAGTGAGCCATGCCTGAAACTACACTCACTCTCGCACTGGATGCCATGGGCGGCGATAAAGCCCCGGAATCGGTTATCGAAGCCGCTGCCGATGCGCGCGATCGCTATCCCGGCATTCATTATTTGATTTACGGCGACGAAGCGCGTTTGGCGCCGCTGGTCAAAAATTATAAAAAACTCCCCGCTTGTTCGACCGTGATTCATTGCGAAAAAAGAATCGCCAATGACGAAAAACCCTCCGCCGCGCTGCGTGGGGGCAAAGGCTCCAGCATGTGGGAAGCGATCGCCGCGGTGAAAGAGGGCAAAGCGCAGGGCATCGTTTCTGCCGGCAATACCGGCGCGCTGATGGCGATTGCGCGGCTGCAACTCCGCACACTTCCCGGCATCGATCGCCCCGCGATTGTTTCAACGGTTCCCACAAAATATGGCGATTGCGTGATGCTCGATCTCGGCGCGAATCTCGATTGCACCTCCGAACATTTATTTCAATTCGCGGTGATGGGCGATGCGTTCGCGCGCGCGGTGCTCGGGCACGAAAAACCGCGCATCGGCCTGCTCAATGTCGGCTCGGAAGAAACGAAGGGCAATGATGTGATTCGCGAAACGCATGAGCGCCTGAAGAAAACCGATCTGCCGCTTTCGTTCCACGGCTATGTCGAAGGCCATGATATCGCCTGCGGCAAAGTAGATGTTGTGGTGGCGGATGGATTCGCCGGTAACGTTGCGCTCAAAACGGCGGAAGGCGTGGGCGATCTCTGCGCGCATTTTTTGAAGATGGCGTTCCGCAGTTCGCTGCTTTCAAAAATTGGTTATTTATTTTGCCGACCGGCGCTGACGATGCTCTTCAAACGCCTCGACCCACGCCATTATAACGGTGCGATGCTTGTTGGCCTTAACGGCATCGTGGTGAAAAGCCACGGCGGAATGGACGGGCTCGGTTTTGCCAACGCGATCGGCGTGGCGGTGGAAATCGCGAAACATAATATCAATGAGCTGATCAGCGAAGAAATGCAGCGTTCGCACGGCGGCAATGGTATCGCGAAACATATGGGTGCGGCGAAAGCGCCAGCGCCGGTGATGAGCGAGCCCGGACGGGCTTAATATATAAATTCTACTAGGCCGTGCTGCAAATGCCGGTTAAGAATTCTTATTCCACGCCGCGTTGTTGAGATTTTGCAGCGGCGTCGGAAAGTGTTTCCGGACCTTTTGGCGGTGTGAATTCTTCGCCTTTGATGGCGGCCTTAAACTGCTCTTTCCAGCGTTCGCCATCGAAGCGGAATGTGAGAGAAAAAATTTCGCCATTTTCGGAAATGGAAAATGCACATTTTTTCATGCCGGCTTTTTCCAGTCGCGCTTTTATATCTTCAAAGACGGCGATTTCGCCTTGGTATTTTGATTGTTTTTCCGTGCGATAACGAAAACTGGTTTCTGATTCTTTCTTTGGGTTATAAGGCTCATTTGCTGCGCTTAAATAATTACTAGATTGGTGATAAAGCGTGGCGATGTTGTCGTCTTTTTCTAAAACGCAACAAATTTCACCGCTATAATATTTTGCTTTATCATAGTAGGTAACGTGAGTTTTCATCTTTACAGATAAATGGGGTTGTAGCCCCGGTGCGAAAAGCTTTTCGAGAAAATTCTCGAGCTGTTTGTTTTCTGCCTTCAGATCTTTTTCTGCGGCTTTAAATTCAGCCTGAGCGGCGAAAAATCGATCTCGAATATGTTCTTTGGCCATGGGCCTCTCCCATTTCTAAATTCTCGCATAAAAATATGACAATTTGATGACAGCGAGGGACTGCTAGACACAAGCAAGTAAGTCATTATAACTACAGGGTTATGGCCTCAAAAAACGTACCCCAAATCCGCACGATTATCGCCGGCGTCGGCAGCTATCTGCCCAAAAAGCGCGTGACCAACGCCGATTTGGCGAAAACCGTGGATACCAACGACGAATGGATTCGCGAGCGCACCGGCATCACGCAGCGCCATATCATCGCGGAGGAGGAATGCACCTCCGATATGGCGGCGGCGGCGGCGCGTAAGGCGCTGGAAGCGGCGAACCTCAAACCGCGCGATATCGATTTGATTTTGGTGGCCACTACGACGCCGGATAATACTTTCCCTGCCACCGCGGCGCGCGTGCAGGCGTTATTGGAAGTTGGCCCGGCGGCGGTGATGGATGTGCAGGCGGTTTGCGCGGGATTTGCTTACGCGCTGGCGACGGCGGACGCGCTGTTAAAATCGGGCAATTATCAGCACGCGCTGGTGATTGGCGCGGATGCGCTTTCGCGCATTGTGGATTGGAAAGATCGCAACACCTGCGTGCTGTTCGGCGATGGCGCGGGCGCGGTGGTGCTGAGTGCGCAGATTGCCGCAGAACGCGGGATTCTTTCTGCGCATTTGGACGCGGACGGCGCGACGCGCGACATACTTTATGTCGATGGTGGGCCGGGGCAGGCGGGCGGCAAAACCGGCTTTATCCATATGCAAGGCCGCGAAGTATTCAAAATGGCGGCGACAAAAATGGCCGAATCGGTGGAAATCGCGCTTACACGCGCGGGCGTTACCGCGGCGGAAGTTGATTGGGTGGTGCCGCATCAGGCGAATCAACGCATTCTCGACGCGACGATGAAAAAGCTCGGCTTACCGGGCGAGAAACTCATCAGCACGGTGGCGCTGCATGCGAATACGTCCGCGGCATCGATTCCGCTGGCGCTCGCGGTAGCGGCGAAAGACGGCCGTATCAAGCAGGGCGATCTGGTGGTTTTGACCGCGATCGGCGGCGGTATGAGCTGGGGAACCGTCGTCGTGCGGTGGTAGCGTTAACGAATCCTTAACCGGCTTCGTGGTATGCTTTAGCGGGGGATACCATGCTTAAAGCGCCATCACGGGCCGATATCGTTTTTCTGGGCAAAAACCGCCACTCCTTGAAGGAAAGGCAAATCGCCGATTATTGGGAACATAGCCCGCTTTGCAGCATCACGCAGGAAAGACTCATCGAGATTTTGCATCGCGGTTATGAATCGCGTTACGACTTAAGAATAGAGTGCGAATTCGCACTACCGCTCTATACCGAACTGCGCTGTTTCTATCGCCATCCAAATAGGGTTGACGCCGCGGGCCAAGCGTTTTTGTATTTGGAGCAAAGCCCCAAGGTTCAGCCAAAACTTTATAACGTGGCGAAGCATAGCCCCGCAGAAGATCGCATGGGCGCTGTGGCATGGCGCAATATGGCCGAGCTCTGCAAAGAGCTTGGATATACGCGCATGGATTTCACCGCGCGCACCACGGAAGAAGGTGACCTGGAGATAAATAACGGCATACAAGTCTGGCCGAAAATGGGCGGTATGCTGCGCACGAAAAGAGGGGGCGATCAATTTTGGTCGCAGCTTGCGCGCGAATGGAAAACGATGCGGCCAGATTTTGTTTCAGAACCTCGCGCAGAAGATGTGGTGAAGGCGTTGGATGACCTTCTGCAATCCCCGCCGCACCATCCTTATGCGCTGGTGGCGCTTATTGAGATCATACAATCACCAAAGTGGAAAAACACATTACCGGCGGAGCTGGTACATACGTTGACGCATTTCTTTGACGGCAAAGAATTTGAAGGCACCTTTCATCTGCAGGATGAAATGTCGCTGCGATTACTACGTAGCTATTTGCTGGATACAAAACGCGGGCGCGCGCTGGATACGGATTTATGAAAACCACTTCGCCCAAAAATTTGGAAATGCTTGTTGCTGAAGGTAATATACGCTTCAGCCTTAACTCTTATACAAAGCATAATAAAATGGACGAAGATCCGCTTCGCATCAGCGAAGCGCTGCCATTATGGAAAAAAGACGCTTCGTTCCATCTTTCGCCGGAAAGTTTTTTCGCGCACTTCTTTCAAGAAATTCCTGCACTGGCTGAAGATATGAAACACCCGATGATGCGCGTGGTATTCCGTAAAGAGAATAATGATCCGGACGCGACGCGTGCGACGCTAAATCATATCGCGCTGGATTGGTATGACGTAGATTATACCGCACTTGCGTGGCTTCATTTTTCTGTAGAAGAGGATTTTGTAAAAATTAGTAGTTTGGGCGTAAATGGTTTGGGAGAGAATAACGGCTATCAGAAAAAGTCTATAGGGCCGCATATATTGGCGCGTTTAGTTAAGCTTGCTCAGTGGGAAGGATTTATGGGCATCACGCTGGATGCAGATTCTATGAGCGGCAACAATCGCGGCGCCTCTACCTGGATGAAAATGGGTTTTAAACCCATTAACGATGCGCATGAGAAGGCGATTTACGAACACGCCCGAAAAAAATGGAAAGAACTGAAGCCGCAGGTGCAGGATAAAGCGCTCACGAAAAAAATTGAGGAAGCGCTACGACGTGAGGATTACGCTGGCACACTGTTTCTTGCCTCGCTGCCCTATAATTTAGAAGCCTATAATAAGTCGCTTAGCGAAATGCTTTTTAAAGGTCTGGTGTGGCGCGGAGTCCTCCATTTTGGCGACGATCTCTCTATGCAGACTTATGTGAACTATATGCAGGATAAGCATATTCCCGCCTCGCTGGAGCAGGGGCGTTTCCGGGCGCAAAGTCAGGTAATTGACGGGGGCCAAGAGATAGGCTAAGCTCCCTTCATGACCGATAACACCATTACACGCGCCTACCTCGCCGAAGCGATTTTCCGCAAGCTCGGGTTTTCGCTCGCGGAATGCTCCGACCTCGTGGATAAAGTTTTTGAGGAAATGGGCAAGGCGCTCGAGAATGGCCAAAATATTAAAATCTCCTCGTTTGGTGCGTTTCGCCTGCGCGATAAAAAGCCGCGTATGGGCCGTAACCCAAAAACCAAACAGGAAGTGCCGATTTCCCCACGCCGCGTGGTGACATTCCACGCTTCGCATGTGCTGACCGAGAAGATGAACGGCAGCAGCGGCGGCAACGGTACTAATTCCTAAATTCTACTAGGGCTTGCTGCAGCCGGTTTTTTGCGCTTCCGCTTCGCATGCGCTTTTATGTACACTCCGGTGCGGTTCTCAAGAACCAACATTTTGATTCGCCTTGCTCACCCTTCGGGCGACTTCGTCGTCCAATCCAAGCGGATTGTCGCGGACGCCCTAGCGAATTGTGATAATACCTAATTTTTCTTGTAGAAATAATGGCAAAAGCGATCGCGTGGCTGCAAGTTTTTACGGCTTGCGTCAAGTAGAAAAAATTCTGCGGCAACTAAAATATTTTTTGCAATTCAGAAAAGAGATTCTAGTATCCGCCCATCATTATTCTTATGCACACACATCTTTCTGATTACGCCAATTCCTCCCTACGCCAAAAAGACGCGCGCGCACTGCGCACGATCGGCGAGGCTTCGGAAATTCTTGAACTGCCGCAACACGTGCTGCGTTTTTGGGAAACCAAATTCAAACAAATCAAGCCAATTAAACGCCGCGGCGGTCATCGCTATTATCGCCCGGAAGATATTGATGCGCTTCGTCGCATCAAACATTTGTTGCATGGCGAAGGCCACTCCATCAAAGTAGCGCAGGAAGTGCTGCGCCAGCAGCCAACCCATGCGATCACGCTCAACGGCGTGCAGCTTGTCAGGAGAAACACCATGCCCGCCGACGCGCGTCAGCAAGATTTATTCGAAGCCGAAAAACCGGTGAAACAAAATTCTGTGCCGGTGAATAAAGAAAAGGCGCAACAGCTTCAGCGCGTGCTGGAAGAGCTGGATGAAATGCGCGCTACGTTGAAACAAGCGAAGTAAAACGCTACTAAGCTGGCATTTCTGGACACTCCGCTTCGGATTTCTCAAACCTCTGCCTCACCGTTCACGCCTAACGCAACTAACGAATCTAGTTACTGAAAACAGATCGTTGCGTTTTTCCTCTAAAAACCTATAGTGCGCCGGCATTGCATCCAGCGCCAAGCGTAGGTGC
>CAYPXJ010000003.1:0-52118 GCA_964414595.1 uncultured Rickettsiales bacterium | reverse complement strand
GAATAAAATCACCAGGCGCGAGATATGCTGGTGAATGTCGGGGCGTAGCGCAGCCCAGCGCAATAAGCGAAGCTTATGCGCGAATAAAATCACCAGGCGCGAGATATGCTGGTGAATGTCGGGGCGTAGCGCAGCCTGGTAGCGCACCAGTCTGGGGGACTGGGGGTCGCTGGTTCAAATCCAGTCGTCCCGACCATTTTCCGCCATTTTTTGCGGAACGAAACACGTATATATTGCAAGAAAAATCGACTCTGAAGGCCATTTTTTCGGAAGTGGACCAAGAAAAACCCATATATTCCGCGGATGGTGACGCATGTTACATATTGTGCGAAGGGGCAAGGTAAGCGCATCAGGACGAGGCGTTCCGCAGATGTTGACATCGTCAGGGGAGGCAAAATCAAAAAATCTAGGAAATATCCTATTTTCTTTGGCGGGATTCTGAGCCTCTCATATCGAGAGTCTCTGGCTGGTTTTCAAATATACCTATAACTCAATATGTTAAAAAACTAGACGCAGGTAAAAACCGGGCTATACTCTCATTATGATAGATTCCATCCTGCTTATTGAAAATATCATTTCACGACGTTTAACGCTTGAAATGATGGTCGAGCGCCAGCTTGCTTTGCCGGTTGCCTCCTTCGACAACCTTCAAGAAGCGCAGAATTCCGCGAAAAATAACATTCGTGCAAAAATAGTGCTCATCAGCGCGGAACTTGCGCGTACAAAAGATGGCGGAATTCTGGGCTTTTCGGAGGTTTGGAAACATACACCGGTAATTGTGCTGACGGAAACGAGCACCCATTTTAATACGGGCACAAATCTGCCGGAAGTGGCGGATTTCCTGCGTCGTGGCGCGTTTGATTTTCTTACTTTTCCCACCACGGACGCGCGTTTGGAAGCAACTATTACCAATGCGCTGAAGTTTTTTGCCCTGCGACACGAGGCGGAGTGCCTGCGAAAAATGCAGGCGGGCCGCTATTTCCTGGATGATTTCGCGGGCGCTTATGGAAGTTTGAAAAACCTGGTGCAAACGGCGCGAAAAGCGGCGCATTCTGATTTGCCCTTGCTGATTACGGGTGAAAACGGCACCGAAAAAGAGCGCCTCGCACGCGCAATTCACGCCAGCAGCAAACGCGCAAGCGGCCCGTTTACGGTGGTGCATGCGGGCGTGCCGGACGCGTCTGCGCTGGAAAATTTTTCCTCTGACAGCGCGCTGGAAAAAGCCAAAGACGGCACGGTTTTTATTGAAGATATCGAGATGCTCTCCGCGGAGGAGCAACTGCGACTCGAACGGCTTTTGAAGGCCGCGTATAACGCTAAAAATCCGCAGGAGCGACCGTTTGATTTTCGCATTATGGCTTCCTCGCGCGAAGATCTGTCTGCGCTTGTCAAACGTGGGGCATTTCGTGAAGATTTATATTACGGCATGCAATATTTCCCACTGCATATTCCGCCGCTGCGCGAACGTAACGAAGATATTGCGACTTTGGCAGTGGCCGCTGTGGTTGCGTGCGCGGCGAAAGAACAAAAGCACATCGCGCACATGGATGACGAAGCGCTTAAACGACTGGCGCGCTATAGCTGGCCGGGCAACGAGCGCGAACTTAACAGCGTGATACATCGCGCCGTGCTGATGGCAGCAGGGCCCGTGATGACGCGCGCGGATGTAGAGCCCTATCTCACCGCCGGTGAATCTTATGCCGCGGCCGGCAGCCTGACCGTAGCGCTTGAAGATGCCGACGGAAATATCAAAACGATGGAAAAAATCGAGCAGGATGTGATTACCGCTTTGCTGCGGCAGAAAGACGCGACGGTAGCGAAAGTTTCCGATCAGCTGGGAATTGGACAAGCAACGATCTACAGGAAAAAGAAGACCGTTAATCGTTAATCGATTAGCGATTATCGACCTTACTGCGGCCAATGGAGTGATACGTAAATCCAGCCGCCTGCATCGCCTCAAGCGAGAAGAGATTGCGTAAATCCACGACCACAGGCTGTGCAAGCCAGGATTTCAGCATCGCAAGGCTGAGGCCTGCAAATTCCGGCCATTCGGTGAGAATCACCACACCATCGGCATTTTCACAGCAGACGCGAACGTCTTTGGAAAACTGCACCGCAGGAAGAAGTTTTTTGGCATTCGCCATCGCTTCCGGATCGTAAGCGCGGACGGTGGCGCCCGCTTTAAGAAGCGCAGGCAGGATGGTGAGCGCGGCGGATTCGCGCATATCGTCGGTGCCGGATTTGAAGGCGAGGCCAAGCACAGCAATCGTTTTGTTTTTTACATCGCTATCAAAAGCGGCGATGATTTTTTGCGCCATGTTTTGCTTACGCGCATCATTAAACGCGACAACGGCGCTGACCAGTTTGCTTTTTGAGCCCGCTTCTTGTGCAATGTGCGCGAGCGCGCGCGTATCCTTAGGGAAACAGGAACCGCCAAAGCCGGGGCCGGGCTGCAGGTAGAGCGGGCCAATGCGGGGATCAAGACCCATGCCCTCCGCCACTTCGCTTATATTCGCGCCAACGCTTTCGCAGATATCAGCCATCTCGTTGATGAAGCTGATTTTGGTCGCAAGAAATGCGTTCGCCGCATATTTGATAAGCTCAGCGGTTTGGATATCGGTGAACAACACATGCCGCGCGCCCGGCGAATGCTGCACGCAAAGCGGCAGATAAAGTTTTTGCATGAATTCGCGCGCCGTGTCGCTCTCCACACCGACAATAAGGCGATCCGGATGCAGAAAATCATGCACCGCGTATCCCTGCCGCAAAAATTCGGGATTAGAGACGATATGGAATTTTAGTTTTGGCCGAGCGTTGGCAAGAATCGCGCGCAGTTTCGCGCCGGTGCCGACCGGGACGGTGGATTTGGTGACGATGATGGCATCTTCTTTCAATAGCGGCGCGAAAGATTCCGCCGCGGCGAATACATGCGACAGATCCGCGCCGCCATTACGATCGTCGGTGGGGGTTCCCACAGCGATGAAAACGGCATCCGGCCCTTCGCGGAAAGCCTCGGCCAGATCGTGCGTATAGACGAGGCGCGGCGCGTTTTTCTTCATCAGCTCCGGCAGGCCGGGCTCATAAATCGGGCACAAACCCGATTTCAAACGCGCGATTTTTTCCGCGTCTTTATCGACGCAGGTTACCTGCAAACCCAACTCGGCGAAACATACGCCGGTTACGAGGCCCACGTAGCCCGTTCCTATCACCACAATGCGCATGGAGTGGGTTTTTAGAGCGTTTTTAGGGGAAATGCCAGAAATTCTACTAGGGCTTGCTGCGAATGCTGATTCTCTGCGCTTCCGCTCCTCATGTACTTTTTGCCCTAGCGAATTTGAAAAAAGTGCAAGTTTCCTGGATTGCCAGCTTATTTACGGGGGTGTATCCTGACGCCATGGCTACTGCACAGGAAATTGAAAAAATACTGGGTTTCTGCGTGCGATCGACAAACACCCCAACGGGCATCAGTTGCTTGAGTGGGTGTGGTATCACCGCTCGCCCGGTGCCGAACCAGGCGTTCATACCCATAAAATGCCCTATTTTGAAAGCATGCTTGAAGAGATCGACATCGATCGTGGGCTTATTTTTAAGGTATCGGATGATGAGCTGTACGTGGCCGATGCCCTGAAAGATGTATTAAAAATGGGAACGATAACGGATGCGACCGGCCATCCCTATTTCGATCGCGATACGGTGAACGATAAGCTTATTATGATGCGATTGATGCCGGAAGAGGAGCCCACGAAAGCGGCGAGCGGGCTTTTTGATTCGCTTAAAGGAATGATGCAGAAATTTTTCGGCAGAGGCCGTTAACGATCTTCGCGGGCGTTTTTCTTCAATGCGCTGCCTGCATCCCGCAGACTGCTGACGTGCTTGCCGCCACGGCGGGGTTTAAGCGCAGGACGCTTTGGCGCATCATCCAATGCTATGCGCGCCGCATCGTAGAGAGAAGCGTAGGTAATATCGTTGAATTTTAGATTAAGCACCGCGTTCTCGCCTTCCTCCTTTACGGCCTGCCAGAGAATGGTGCTCACGGCATCGCGGTAGGTACTGACGCGATTATCGCCAAAACCTTTTACCGTGCGTCGGCAAAAATCCGCCGTGTTATAGGCCAAATCTCTTATTTTATCGGTAATAGTGGTGGGGGTATCGTCTGGCATAAGAATGTGTTATGTACCTCTAGGGAGTTCAGAGATTATATGAAATTGCGCGTGGCATTTCAAATGGAGTCGATGGAGCAAACGGCACCGGGCGAGACCACTTCGCTCATCCTCATGGAAGAAGCCTGCCGCCGTGGGCATCGCGTGTTTCACTACCGCCCGGAAGCGCTGACGCTACTGGATGGCAAGGTGCTCGCGCGCGGGACCTATGTAAAAGTTGATACCAGCAAAAAGGTGTTTTACAGCCAGGGCGCGGAAGAGGTGGTGGATATCGGCACGATGGATATGGTGCATGTGCGCCAGCATCCGCCCTTTGATATGCGCTACGTGACTTCGACCTATATTCTGGAACGCATTCGCGACAAAGTGCTGCTGCTCAATGACGCATTCTGGATTCGCAACTGCCCGGAAAAATTTTTCCCGCATGATTTTTTGCAGTTTATGCCGCCGACACTTATCAGCCAGGATATGGAGCTGCTGCTCGATTTTTATGAAAGCTATCGCCATGTGGTGGTGAAGCCGCTTTACGAATACCATGGCCGCGGTATTTTTCAGCTCGAGCCGCGCGACCCGGATGCGGTGGATAAACTCGAGGCCGCGCTTAAACAATATAACGAGCCCATTATCATGCAGAAATTTCTGCCGGAAATTTTTAAGGGCAATAAGCGCATCATCTTTTTTGATGGCAAAGTGGTCGGCGCGATTTGCACCACGCCGCCCGCGCATGAATTTCGCGTGTATCGTGATAGTGTCGATTCGCTGTATGAGCTGGATGAAGATGATAAAGAAATTTGCAAAGCCATCGGCAAGGAACTGAAGAAACGCGATTTGTTTTTTGTCGGGATTGATTTGATTGGCCATTATCTCACGGAAATTAACGTGACCTGCACCGCCACACTCATGCGCCTGAATCGCATGCAAGGAGGGAAGATGGAAGCCAAATATTGGGATGCGGCGGAGAAGCGGCTGGTCGCTTTTAGAAAGCAATAAATTCTACCAGGATGTCGGCACATTTAAGGGTTCGACCGTTCTCGAAACCCGGCAGTACGCAACACCCTGGCGAATTTATTAACTTCCCCTAGGCTTAGGCGATTACAAACTTAGAAAATCATCGGTGCCTAAAACTTCGCCGCCGACCGTATTCACCTCGATGAAAAAGTTGTTTGGACTCAACGGGCTTCCGGCGAATTTCGCCTCGTTGTAGCCGACATTATAGGTATCCGCGTCCACCTTGCTGATAACCAGGTTCTGGATATTCAGCGCCTTGGCGATAGCGATTTTATCGCCCGCACCGAAATCCATCACGCGGTCAAAAAACGAAGTAGGGTTGGCAACGCTTTTGTAGGATTCTGTCCAGGAATTATAGGCGAAAACGTCACTGCCCGCACCGCCGTACAGTAAATCCTGCCATGCGCCGCCGACCAGTTTATCATTGCCCGCGCCGCCGAACAGGGCGTCGATGAAGTTATTGCCGTTGAGCGTATCCGCGCCCGCGCCGCCAAGCAGATAGTCTGTGCCGCCGGTGCCGTGGATAAGGTCATTACCCGCGCCGCCATTGGCCATATTATCAAGGCCGCGGTGATAGGTGTAAATGCCATTCACCACCGAACCCGTGCCGGGTGCTTCGCGGAAATCTTCGCTCAGCGTGAGCACGTCGTTGCCGTCGCCGTTACTATCGCCTACACCGCCGCCGACAAGCTGTGTGGTGCCGTTACCCCACATAAAATCGGTTTTAGCGAGGTCGATATTGCCTTTGACCTTGAACATGAGATCGACGATGCCGTTCAAATCCTGCACGACGGTGTAGCCGCCCTCAAACCAATAGCTGAGCGTGCCGAGCTCCGGCCCGGCAGCGGTGCCGTGACGTACCGCATCTGCGGCAGAAGCAGTCGTTTTCACGATGTTATTATAGGCACCCAGCTGCATGTGGATTTTATCCACGCCCTTCTCGAAATCCATAATGTAATCGCCATCGTCATAGGTGCGCGCGCTGACATCCGAGCGCACACTTGCATTCGCGCCGAGATAATTATTCGACATCACGCCGAATTGGCCATTCACCAAATTTACGGCGTTCGGATCGTTCAAGAAATTAACCGCACGCTCGTAAGCTTTGGAGGCGAAGAGATCGTTATCGGTGGTGCCGAGTGCGAATGTATCTGCGCCTGCACCGCCGTAATAGGTATCGATATGGCAGTTACCGGCGAGGAGATCATTGCCCTCATTGCCGTAGATTTTATCGTTACCTGTGCCGGCGTGAATCGTATCGTTGCCCAGGCCGCCAATAATCGTATCAAACGCGCCGCCGGCATTTATGGAATCATTGCCCGCGCCGCCATCGATAAAATCATTGCCGCCGCCATTCACCACGACGTCGTTGCCCGCACCCGCGAGCACCATGTTATCCTTGTTGATTGAGGAGACATTGATAGTGTCGTCCGCGCCGTCATATTGGTAGAGAGATTTAAAGGTCAGCGCGCTGACACTGGTACGCAGTTGTAAATTAGCGTCGCTATCGTAATAGCTTTTGTAAATCGGATCGTTTTTGAGAATTGATTGTGCTTCTAGCGTGGTAAAATCGGCATCGAATTTAATTTGCGCCATAAAAAACCCTCCCGGTTTTAATGAGACAAAGCTCCACTCTGCGGCTAATCTGCGTTTAGCCTACCCGTCCTTACATTGAATGCAGGAAAGCACTGTAGCAAAAAGTTAACAAATAGTAAATTTCTATTTTCGATTTTTATGCAAGTAGGCAGGTTGCCGCGCATTCAAACTGAAATTAGAGCAAATTAGAAATGATGGCCTAGGGCTTAGGCGTAGGCGGGAACGCCAGCGAAATGACATCTTCCAAACGGCTGGCGACGGTAAATAATTCGCGCGTCGCCGGCGAGGCAAAGCCCAGGCTGATAATATTATCTACCAAACGCAGGAACGGATCCCAATACCCGCGATAGTTATAAATCACGATGGGTTTTTTGTGCAGGCCGAGCTGCTTCCAGGTGAGGACTTCAAAGGTTTCATCCATCGTGCCGAAACCGCCGGGCAGCACCGCAATCGCATCGCAATGTTCAAACATCGTCCATTTGCGCGTGTGCATATCCTCGACGATGATCATTTCGCTTAAGGATTTATGCTCCGATTCGTATTGGTTGAGGAATTTTGGGAATACGCCGGTGACCTTGCCGCCGGATTTCAGCACGCTATTGGCGGTGGCGCCCATCATGCCGCAATCGCCGCCGCCGTAAATGAGGCGGATGTTTTTTTGCGCCATCAGGTTGCCAAGGCTGCGGGCTTGATCGAGGAAATCGGCCTCGACCGTATCGCGCGCGCCGCAAAAGACGCAGAGGGATTTATTTTCGGGTGTGGGTTTCATAACAGATTGTTCTAAAGTGGGGTGTTGATAACGGAAAACCCGCGAAAAGAAAAGAAAAAATACGCATAAGGCGGCCCGCACGGCCGTTGAAGGGGTGGGTAAATTATGCTATGATAAAGGCCATGAAACACCCTTCCACACGCGGCTTTAGCTTAGTTGAAATTTCCATCGTCCTCGTGATTATCGGGCTTATTATCGGTGGTATTCTGGTGGGCCAAAAGCTTATCGATGCGGCGGAAAACCGCTCGCTCATTACCGAACTCGGCGAACATCAGGCCGCTATCGGCCATTTTGTAAGCCGCTATAACGCCCTGCCGGGCGATTTCGCGCTGGCGGATTTGAAATTTGACCAAACCAAAGCCGAAGTAATCGCCATCGCAGGCTTCCAAAATGGCAACGGCAATAACCGCATTGAATGGGATCAGGGCGAGGGTACACTTGCCTGGAAACATCTGGAAATTGCCAAGCTCACCGAAGGCCGTTTTGATTTGACAGCAAGCAATAACGAAGAGGGCCTGCCGGGCGTGAATATTCCGGCGGCGAAAATCGCCGAAGGTCTCGGCTATTTCCTCAGCTGGACGGCAGGCGATATGCAAAATCATTTCCAACTGAGTGCCACGAATGGCGGCGGTACGCTCAACGCCGCGGAGCCGATTTTGAATGCCGCGCAAGCGCATGATATCGACCGCACGCTGGATGACGGCCTGCCGAATCTAGGCCTCGTGCGTTATAATTCCGCATCACCGGAAGCGATTAATTGTGTTCAGGGCGCCGGCACGGGCATGCAGTATGTGTTGCAGAGTGACGCCGCGCGCTGCGTTGTTCTGGTGAAATTATCTAATTAATTCGGCATTTTCAATTTTCCCGTCTACTGCGTCGTGGCTGCGGACGCGCCGTGCTCGTGTACTTTATGTACAGTCCGCGCGGCTCGCCTTGCACTCCTTGCATACGGAAAAATTGAAAATGCCTATTCGCATCGGCCTAGCGCGTTATTAGTTCTAACGTCGCTACGTATATGAACAAAATTGAAAGTGCAGTCTCGTTTGTAGTCGTTCGTTAAGACTAAAACTGCCGACTTATTTCTGCGCCAGGATCATCACCATCTGGCGGCCTTCCATCTTCGGTTCGAATTCCACTTTGGCGTAGGTTTCCGAATCGGCCTTCACGCGCGCAATTACATCGCGACCCATCTCCGGGTTCGCCATTTCACGGCCACGGAAACGCAGCGTGATTTTTACCTTATCGCCGTCCTCGATGAACTCTTTCACCTTGCGCATCTTGATGTTGTAATCGTTGTCGTCGATGCCGGGGCGCATTTTAATTTCTTTGATCTGAATCACCTTCTGGTGCTTGCGCGCTTCGCGGGCTTTTTTCTGCTGCTCGTAACGGTATTTCCCGAAATCCATAATTTTACACACCGGCGGAGTCGTATTGGGCGACACTTCCACCAGATCGAGCTCCAATTCACGCGCGAGCGCAATCGCTTCACGCGGCGGCTTCACGCCGAGCATTTCGCCATCAGCGCCAATTACGCGCACCTCGGCTGCGCGAATACCTTCATTGACGCGCGGGCCGTCATCAGCCTTAGGTGCGCGGTGGTTATTTCGTTCGAATGGGGGTCTAGCTATGGGACTTCTCCTTAAATAGAAAACACAACATACTTGTCAGCTTGCTTGAATTTCTGCGCTTCCGATGCTCACGTACAAAAACGTACGCTGCGCGCCGGTTCTCGAAATCCATCGCATCTGACTAAGTCTGCTGCGTTTTGGGTTGATAGAGTTCATGGCAATTTCACTTCATGTTTTAGATCGTGAATGAAATCATCCAACTTTTTCGATTCCTGTTTTTCTGAACCCAGACGACGCACCGAAACGGAATGTTCCTCCGCCTCGCGTTTGCCAACCGCCAGAATGAGCGGAATTTTTTGCAACGAATGCTCGCGCACTTTGTAACTGATTTTATCCGCACCGGTATCGATGATCGCGCGCAGGCCTGCATTGTTGAGCGCTTCGGCGACCGCATTGGCGTAGTCATCCGCTTCGTTGGTGACGGTAGCGACGACGGCCTGCACCGGCGAAAGCCAGAGCGGAAATTTGCCGGCATAATGTTCGATGAGAATGCCGAGGAAGCGCTCGAGCGAGCCGAGAATCGCGCGGTGGAGCATCACCGGGCGGTGCTTCTGACCGTCTTCGGCAATGTAGTTGGCGTCGAGTCTTTCGGGCAAAACAAAATCGAGCTGCAGCGTGCCGCATTGCCAGGTTCTGCCGATCGCGTCTTTCAAATGGAATTCGAGTTTCGGGCCGTAAAACGCGCCCTCGCCGGGAGCGAGAATGAATGCGTGCCCGGCGGCTTTCACCGCATCGCCGAGGGCCTGTTCGGCCTTATCCCAGGTAGCGTCCGTACCGGCGCGAAGCTCGGGGCGCGTGGCGAGTTTGACGGAAAATTCCTTAAAGCCGAGCGCGTCGTAAACTTCTTCGAGCAGGCGGCAGAATTTTTCTGTTTCGCTTTCAATTTGATCTTCCGTGCAGAAAATATGCGCGTCGTCCTGCACCATCGCGCGCACGCGCATCAGGCCGTGTAATGCGCCGCTCGCTTCGTTGCGATGGCAGGAACCGAACTCGGCCATACGCAGCGGCAGATCGCGGTAACTTTTGAGGCCTTGGTTGAAAATTTGCACGTGGCACGGGCAATTCATCGGTTTGATGGCGAGCACGCGATGCTCATCATCCTGCAGCGTGAACATGTTTTCGCGGAATTTTTCCCAGTGGCCGGATTTTTCCCACAAGGTGCGATCGACGAGGATCGGCGTTTTCACTTCGATGTAACCGTTTTTGCGGATTTTTTCGCGGATGTAATTTTCGAGCGTGCGATACAAAGTCCAGCCTTTATCGTGCCAGAAAATTTGGCCCTGCGCTTCTTCCTGAATATGGAATAAACCGAGTTCGCGGCCGAGTTTGCGGTGATCGCGTTTTTCGGCTTCTTCGATTTGCATCAGGTAGGCGTCGAGCTGTTTTTTGTCGGTGAAGCTGACGCCGTAAATGCGCTGGAGCATTTCGTTTTTGCTATCGCCGCGCCAATACGCGCCGGAAATTTTGGTGAGTTTGAACGCGGTGCTGAGCTGGCCGGTGTGCGGCACATGCGGGCCGCGGCAGAGATCCATAAAAAACTCTTTATCCGAGCCATTGTTTTTGCTTTGGCGGTAGAGCGAAACTTTGCCCCGTTCGGTGGTGTCGGTTTCGGCGGCATCGCGAATGATTTGCGCCTTGTAATTTTCACCCCGCGATTCAAAAAGCTGAATCGCCTCGGCGCGATCCCACATTTCGCGTTTCACGTTTTCATCGCGAGCGATGATCTCGTGCATCTTCGCCTCGATCTTCGGCAGATCTTCCGGCGTGATGTGGTAATTCAGCGCAATATCGTAATAAAATCCGTTTTCGATCGTAGGGCCTATGGCCAGTTTCGCTTGCGGCCATAATTCCTTCACCGCGCGCGCGAGCACCTGCGCGGTGGTGGTGTGGCGCATGATCTCAAGGCCCTCGGGATCTTTGGGCGTTAAAATACGAATCGATCCGCTCTCCGTAATCGGGAGATAGATATCGCGCTGCTGACCGTTGAAATTGATGGCGACTGCGGCTTTGGCGAGCCCGGGGCCTATGCTTGCGGCCACATCCTGACCAGTCACGCCCGCTTCAAATTCCCGGCTGCTGCCATCGGGAAGCGTGAGTTTTATCATGAGAATGTGGTCATAAATACTTGCATTGTGGCGGGGAATTTAGGCTTTGGCGGCGAAACTGTCAAGATTTCCGCCGCTCGAGGAGTTTTTTCTCCACCAGCTTGGCCAGGCGCGCATAACGGCTGAAGGCGTAATTCACCGCCATGATATAGCCGTAACGCCCGCGCAGAATATGTTTGCGGAAGAAATAGGCCTTCAAAAAAGCGAACGGAAATTCCAGAAAAAGGCGAATATTTAAGAAAAGTGGCGTACGTTTGCGCGCGAGCATATCGTCCGCCTGCATGGAGGAGTAGCGGTTGATTTTTTCGATGCTGATGGTCACCGACTGCACGGAGAAATGTTCCACAATGGCGGCAAGTTTACTGACAGACGCCCCCGGCTTCATCTCCACACGATCGTGCACCAGGCTTTCCGCATAACGGCCATGCGCACGGTGATAAAGACGTACGCAAGGCACGCGATGCGCAAAACGCGAAGGCGTGGATTCGCCCGGCAATAATTCGATGACGGAAAGTTCATACGCCTGATGCGGCGGTTCGCCCCTGGAAAAAAGCGCCAGAATTTCTTCGCGCAATTCCGGCGTCACGACTTCATCGGCATCGAGATTAAGCAGCCAGTCGTTTTTGCAGAGCGCTTCGCCGAAACGTTTTTGCGGGCCGTAACCGGGCCAGGTGTTGAAGACGACGCGCGCGCCCATTTCCATCGCGATTTCCTGTGTGCCGTCGGTGGAGCCGCTATCGATGACGACGACTTCGTCCACCCAATCGCGGACGCTGGCGATTGTACGATGGATGCGCGATGCCTCATTCACCGCGATGATGAAACAGGATACCGGGATTCGCATTTTAGAAATTGCCCAACAAAAAAAGGAGCATAAGCGCACCTAGCCCGATGCGATACACGCCGAACCAGGTGAAATTATGCGTTTGAATATAGGAGAGTAGCCAGCGCACCACGGCGACCGCGGTAATAAACGCCGTGACAAAACCAATCGTCAGCAGCACGAGCCCGTGCGTATCGGCTTCGAGTGCGTGAAAATTTTTATAGATGTCGTAGGCCGTGGCCGCCGCCATGGTCGGCACGGCGAGGAAGAAGGAAAATTCCGTCGCCGTTTTGCGATCGAGTTTGAGGAGCAAGCCGCCCATGATGGTGGCGCCCGCGCGCGAAACGCCCGGAATCATTGAAACGGCCTGGCATAGGCCAATCGCGAAGGCTTTTTTCGGCGACAAGCCGTCGGTAGAAAATACAACAGGTTTAAGCGGTAGACGTTCGATGAGAATGATCGCAATGCCGCCGATAATCAGCGCAACGGAAACGACAATCGGCGAAAATAAAACCTGCTTGATGAAATCGTGAAATATCGCGCCGAGCACCAGCGCGGGCATAAGCGCAATAAAAACCGTGAGCACGAAATGCCGCGCGGAATATTCTTTTCGCAAATTCACCGCGACGTGGAAAAATTTCTGCCGGTAGATCCAGCATATTGCCAGAATCGCACCGAGCTGAATCGCGATTTCAAAAACCGGCGGGCCTTCAAACGACAATAAATCCATCGCCAAAATCAAATGGCCGGTGGAAGAAATCGGCAAAAATTCCGTGAGGCCCTCGATGATGCCGAGCAGCGCCGCTTTGAAATATGTTACAAATTCCATGATGCCCGCGTTAGAAAAAATGGGTGATGATGACAGGCAATGCCATCAGAAATACGAGTGTAGGCCCGCCGCAAATCCACCAGCAGATGACCGAAAGCAGCAGCGAACCAATATTGCCGTAAGACTCCGCGCTCAATTCAAAAAAGACGCGCGTGATATGCGCCTCCATCAAAATTTGCAAAATAAAATCGCCGGGAAAATAAAAGAGCCAGACAAACCAGCGAAGCACATCCGAAATAGTGAAAAGCCCGTTGCGATTCATATCAAAATAGAGATGCCAGCGCTCCGCCTCAAACGCCGGCGGGCGGAAAATCAACACCACACCCAGCAGCAACAGCAAGCCGCATACCGGCAGTGCGTTGATCTCAGATTTCGTGAGTAGCTTGGCCAGCAGCGGGTGCTTTGGCTTGCGCGCGCGGCGGATGCGCTTCACATTTTCCAAAAGCTTGTGTCTTCCTGTGCCGGTGAGCACTTGCCAGGCCTCGCGCAGGCGGTATTTCAACTCTGGAAAAGTCAGCATGAAGCGGAGTCTAGCAAAGTTTGCCCCGACAATCTATAACAGGGATATGAAGTGGTTTTTACTAGGGGCTTTATGCCTGGTGCCGAACGCCTGGGCGGAAGAGCCGGAGATGCAGAATTATTGGGATAAAAAACCCAAACAGGAAATTGTTAACCCGGAAGAACCGCAGGCGGAGAAACCCATTCGCCGACCACCGGCATCGCAGCGTGTGCAATTAAAACCGCCGGTGGAGGAGGTCGCCAAAGAGGAGCCGCAGCCCGAAATGACCAAAGCGATTCGCTACCAGGATGTGAGCCCGGTGGTGTTTGCGCAGGAAATGATTGTGGTGCAGCCGTGGCTTAAGGAAGAAAATAGTTTCGATAGCGAACCGCGCCGCTGGAAACATTTTCGCGCCACACTGCGACGCGGCGATATGTTGCCCAAAAACGATACGCGCATGACGCAGGCTTTTGCCGAGGGCGAAGGGATGCTGACACTTTATCCGGAAGATTTGCTGGCGCAGATTGATCTTTCGAAGGCGCTGGTTTCGTACGATATCGCGTGGCTGGATGCGGACGGGAAGATTTTGAATATTGTGCAGGATACGCAGTTTAATGAGATAAAATCGCTGGCTTCGCCGATACCGGTGCGCTCGTTTTTGCAGGTAAGTGGAGGCGCGCTAAAGGCGCAGAATATTAAAGTGGGTGATCGGGTGAGGATGGTGGCGAAATGACGGCGACTCAAAAACACTGGAAAACGCTAGGTGAATTACTCGAAACCTATGCGCATGTAAATGAACAAGGTAATTTGGTGTATAGCACGCGCGTGCAGGAAAATTCTCATCATTATTGGCAGGTAGTACGTGGATATTTTGATGTGATGGTTAAAGAAGTGGGCGATCAGGAGGAGCGCGAAGCTTTTTTAAAAAAGCATTTTTTTCAAGAAAGTTATAAACGCGGAAAAATAGATTCTTTGGCTGTAAAAATTAGTCCCGCGGGTATTGCAACGATGGAAATGCTGGGTTTTATTTTCCCACGCCAGGCGGAATCTCATAAGGAATTTGCACTTTCAAAGTATCCTTTTATGAAATTTCTCAGAAGCGAAAAACTGGATGGAAAAAATTTGGAACTATGGTTAGATGATCGTAAAGAAAAATTATTCAATCAATTTGAAGCGAAGGGCGTGCCCTACGCCCGGGAGATGTCAGAAATTCTGATTGTGCAGATTTATGACGCGCTATTGCGCCCGGAAAGCACAGATTACGCGAAAATTTCGGCAGCGGCAAAAGAGGCCGCTAACCAAAAACGCCGAGAGCAAGGCAGCCCCCTTGGCATGCTATTCTGTTATTATCACGAGCAAGTGGTCAGCAAAAAATAATTACGCGCCGCGGACGACGAAATCGCCGTTCGTAAAGCCCGGTTTGCCGTAAAGAAACGATGAGCCGTCCGGATTTGTCATCGTGCCGCCCGCGGCCAGAATCAGCGCGTGGCCGGCGGCGGTATCCCACTCCATCGTTGTGCCGAAACGCGGGTAGAGATCGGCCTCGCCTTTCGCCACCATGCAGAATTTCAGCGAGCTATTCGCCGGGATATATTTTTTTACTTTCAGATCGCCGACATACTGCTCCGTTTTTTTGCTGGTATGCGATTGGCTGGCGACGACGGTAAGGCCATCGGCAGGCGCTTTGCGTACGGAGATGGTAAAGGGTTTTGCGTCGTCGGACGCTTGAAAATAGGCTTTGCCGTCGGCGCCGGTGAAATAGAGTTCGTTTTTGGCGGGAATTAGAATTACGCCGAAAACTGGCCGTTTTGTTGCGCCATCGATCAGGCCGATATTGACGGTGAACTCGCCGGTTTTGCGGATAAAACTTTTCGTTCCGTCGAGCGGGTCGACCAGCCAGAAGGCGCGGGCGGCGGAAACATCCTCCGTATGCGTGTGGCCGGACTCTTCGGCGATGACGAGAATATCGGGCGAAAGGCGCGTCAATGCTTCTACAATCAGGTGGTTGGCCTCGGTATCGGCGATGGTGACGGGGCTTTTATCCTCCTTCATCTCCACGCTCACATACCCCTGATAATGGCGCATGATAAGCGCCGAAGCGCCGCGGGCCGCCGCAATCACCTGCGTGACAAATTCCGGCGTTATGATGCGCTGCAGCGCAAGGTTGGGATTGAGTTTCATGGCCGTTTACTGTAAAGAAGTGCAAGCCTTGAGGCAACCTCCCCTTGAGCGATTCTATGCCAGACCCATATCAGCAATCCATCCAACGCCATATTGATATCATCCTGAAAAGCGGCGGCAAGGCTGCGAATCAGCTGGTGAAGGATTTTATCCATTATTATTACCAGAATGTGTCGCTCTCGATTCTTGAGCATGCGGATCCGAAATTGCGTTTCACGCAGGCGCTTTCGTCCTATAAATTTTTTCACAAGGCCGCGCCGAAGCGTAAAATCCGCATTTTTAACCCGACCCTGAAAAATGACGGCTGGGAATCCGACCGCACGGTGATTGAAATTGTCGGGCCGGATATGCCGTTCCTCCTGGATTCGGTGACGGCGGAGCTGAATCAACAAGGTTATCGAATCTACACGGTGATTCACCCCATCGTGGCGGCGAAGCGCAATAGCAGCGGCGTGGTAGAAAAAATTTATCCCGAGGTGGAAGACAAGCGCGCTTCGCACGTGGATTCGCTGATTCATATTCAGATTATTCATTTGAGCGAAGAGCGCGCGCGCAAAAAACTCGAGCGCGATTTGATGCAGGTGCTCGACCTTGTGCATTTCGCGGTGCAGGATTGGAAAGATATGACGCTGAAGATGCGTCAGGTTTCCACGCGGCTTGAGGAAATGATGCCGCATTTGGATGCCGACGCCATTAAGCGCATTCGTGAATTTATTACGTGGATTGAGGACGATCATTATATTTTCCTCGGTGCGCGTGATTATAAAGTGGTGACAAAACCGGTTGGTAAAAACGGCCATAAAGTTTTGCAGAAATCGTATGAAGTGATCGAAAGTTCCGAGCTCGGGATTTTCAGTTCGCCGCATTTTAAGAAAGAAATTTTAGGCCTGGAAGCGCTTTCGCCTTCTGCCATTTTGGCCGATAAGGCTGCGGGCGAGCCGCTGCAGGTGACGAAATCAACGCGCAAATCAAAAGTGCATCGGCCGGTGCATATGGATTATCTCGGCTTCAAACATTACGACAAGCAGGGAAATGTGGTGCGCGAAACGCGGTTCCTGGGTTTGTTTACGTCGAGCGTCTATTACCAGAGCGCGAAAGAAATCCCGCTGGTGCGCGAGAAAATCAACGAAGTATTTTCGCGTGCGGATTTCGTGCGCCGCAGCCATAACGCCAAAGCGTTGATGGCGGTGCTGGATAATTTCCCACGCGACGAACTTTTCCAAATTTCTGTCGATGAGCTGCTGAAATTTTGTTTGGGCATTATCGATTTGGAAAAATGCCCGCGCGTGCGTGTGTTCGTGCGGCCGGATGCGTATAAACGTTTTGTCAGCGCGCTGATTTTTGTGCCGCGCGAGCGCTTTAATACGCTGGCGCGTCTGCGCATTCAGAAAATTCTCGAGCAGGCCTATCACGGCACGGTGACGGATCATTATACGCAGATTACCGATTCGCCGATTGCGCGTTTGCATCTCATTATTCGCATGGATAGCGGCGAGATCGCGAAGGTGAATATTCCCGCGATCGATCGCAAGATTGAAGAAGTGACCTCGAGCTGGGTGGAAGGTTTGCAGGAATGTATTATCGATCGCCTGGGCGAACGCGCCGGTGCGCAAATGTTCCATCGCTACCGCGACGGCTTCCCGGAATCGTTCAAGAGCCGGTATCATTTTAGCGGTACGTATCGCGATATTGAAAAAATGGAAGCGGTGATTGATCGCGATCCGACCGATCCGGAAATCGCGCTCGATCTCTATCAACTGCAGGAAGATAATCAGCTCGCCTATCAGCTGAAACTCTATCATCCGACGCGGCAAATTATGCTTTCCGAAATTCTGCCGATGCTTGAGCATATGGGTTTTTCGGTGGTGGACGGCATGACGTTCCTCGTCAAGCCGCTGCATTATAAAGAGGGCGTGCATCTGCATCATTTCCGTTTGCAACTCGCGCCCATTGAAGGCGTGAAAGCGGAAGAAACGCCGCGCTGCCCGCTCACGCAAATTAAGGAAGAATTTGAGCGCGTGCTCTATCTGCTCTGGTCGCGGCAACTCGAAAATGATGCGCTGAATAGTTTGGTGCTGCGTGCGGGAATGCTCTCGCGCGATATCGAAATTCTGCGTGCGTATGTAAAATATTTGCGCCAAACGGGCTTTGCGTTCAGCCATGATTATCTGGCGCGTGCGCTTGCGCGTTATCCGGCGATTGCGAAAATGCTCGCGCAACTTTTCCATGTGTTGTTCGATCCGAAATTTGAGACGAAAGGCGATGTGAAGGCCGCGCGACAGAAAAAATCGGAGACGGTGATCGCGCAGATCGAGGCGCTGCTTTCGGAAGTGAAAAGTGCGGCCGATGATCGCATTATTCGCCGCTTGATGGATACGATGCGCGCGACACTGCGCACGAATTTTTTCCAGAAGGGCGCGGATGGTTTTTCCAAATCCTATATTTCGCTCAAATTTAATTCACAAGCGGTGCCGGATCTGCCGTTGCCGCGGCCTTTCCGCGAGATTTTTGTCTATGATTATCGCGTTGAAGGCATTCATTTGCGCGGCGGAAAAGTGGCGCGCGGAGGACTCCGTTGGAGTGATCGCCCGGATGATTTCCGCACCGAAATTCTTGGCTTGATGAAAGCGCAGCAGGTGAAAAATACGGTGATTGTGCCGGTCGGTTCGAAAGGCGGTTTCGTGGTGAAACGTCCGCCGAAAGAAAGCGACGCCTTTCAACAAGAAGGCATTCATTGTTACAAAACATTTTTGCGCGGCCTGCTCGATGTAACGGATAATTTGGTGCAGGGCAAAGTCGTGCCGCCGAAAGACGTGGTGCGTTACGATGAGGATGATCCGTATCTCGTCGTCGCGGCGGATAAAGGTACGGCGACATTTTCCGATACGGCCAACGGCGTTTCCGCAGAGTATGGTTTCTGGCTCGGCGATGCGTTTGCGTCCGGCGGCTCGGCGGGTTATGACCACAAAAAAATGGCGATTACGGCGAAGGGCGCGTGGATTTCTGTGACGCGGCATTTCGCCGAAATGGGCCGCAGCATGAACGAGCCGTTTACGGTGATTGGCATTGGCGGCATGTCTGGCGACGTGTTCGGCAACGGCATGTTGCTTTCGGATAAAATCAAACTTGTTGCGGCATTTAATCACCAGCATGTGTTTTTAGATCCGAACCCGGATCCGGCGAAAAGTTTTGTCGAGCGCAAGCGTTTATTTGGTATGCCGCGCGCCGGTTGGGCCGATTACAAGGCGGAGTTGATTTCGAAAGGCGGCGGTATTTTTGAGCGCAGCGCGAAGAGCGTTTCGCTTTCGCCGGAGATCAAAAAAATGCTCGGCGTGCGCGCCGATAACATGACGCCGGATGCGCTGATTCGCGCTGTGCTGACAATGGATGCGGATTTATTGTGGAACGGTGGTATCGGCACGTTTGTGAAGGCTTCCGACGAATCGCACGAAGCGGTGGGCGACCGCGCGAACGATACGATTCGCGTCAATGCCGACGAGCTGAAAGTGCGCGTGGTGGGCGAGGGCGGCAATCTCGGTTTCACGCAATTTGCGCGCATCGAATACGGCAAAAATGGCGGTCGCATCAACACCGATGCGATCGATAATTCCGCGGGCGTGGATTGTTCGGATCATGAGGTGAATATCAAAATTGCATTCACGCCGGTGCTGCAGCGAAAAGCGCTGACGATTGTGAAGCGCAATCAGTTGCTCGTCGCGATGCAGGATGAGGTGGAACATCTCGTGCTACGCGATAATATTTTGCAGACGCAGGCGATTACGGTTGCGCATCAGCAGGGCTATGCCGGCCTTGAGCCGATGCAGCGCTTGACGCATAAATTGGAAAAAGAAGGCAAGCTGAATCGTGCGGTAGAATTTTTGCCGGACGAAGAAGGTTTCGTGCAACTCCATATGCAAAAAGTAGGGCTGACGCGCGCGGAAATCGCGGTGCTGCTCGCTTACGCAAAACTCGATATTTACGAGCGCATTTTGGCAACCGATCTGCCGGATAATGTTTTTTATAATAAAGATCTGCTGCTTTATTTCCCGAAAGAAATGCAGAAGAAATTCGCGAGCGATATCGCGCGTCATGCGCTGCGCCGCGAGATTGTGGCGACCTCGCTCACTAACGCGATCGTCAATCGCATGGGCCCGACTTTTGCGCATATGATGGCGGATGAAACGGGCAATGCGGTGGCCGATATCGTGCGCGCTTATACGATTGCGCGCGAGAGTTTCGGGCTGGATGGGCTGTGGGAAGATATTGAGGCGATGAGCGGCAAAATTCCGGCGGCGGCGCAGCTGGCGCTGTTTAACGAAGTGGGTGCGCTTGCCGAGCGATCGACGCTCTGGTTCCTCAGCCATTTGCAGCAGCCGATCGATGTGGCGCGCGCGGTGGAGGATTTCCGCCCGGGCATTATCGAACTTGCTTCCTATCTGCATCACGTGATGGGCGAGATGGCGAAAAAAACCTACGAATTAAAATTCGAACATTTCCAAAAAATCGGCGTGCCGGATGTGATGGCGAAGAAATTCGCCAGCCTGGAAGCGCTTTCTTCCGCGTGCGAAATTCTTTACGTGTTGCGCCACCAAACGGGCAAGAAAACCTTAAGCCTGCGCGTGATTGCGGAAGTGTATTATCAGCTCGGTACGCGTTTCGGTTTCAGCTCGCTGCGCCAATCCGCGCGGCAACTCACCGCCGATAATTATTGGAAGCGCATGGCGCAAAAAACGCTCATTCATGGTTTCTACGATCAGCAAATGCGCCTGACCGCCGAAGTGATCAAACTCGGCTGCGATAGCAAAAGTTGTGGCGAAGCGATCACGCGCTGGATCGAGACTTACGCCAAAGATGTGCAGCGCTACGACGCTTTCATCAACGATCTCCGCGCCAACGAATATATCGATGCGGCGATGTTGCAAGTCTCTTCCCGCCGGGTCGAAGAACTCTTTCCGGTTTAAACTCTACTAGGACGGGCATCTCCGTTGAATTTTCTGCGCTTCGCTGCTCATGTACCAATCGTGTACATTCCGCTGCGATGCTCGAAAATCCTGCCTGGCTGCCACGTCCTAGCGAGTTCTCTACTAAGGTGTGTAAAATGTACGCTTGCGCTCCGCTGCTAAAAAACTCCTTCGTATCTGGCTAAGCCTAGCGAATTTATTTGCTAAAAATATTTTTGATGGAATCAGGAATCCGTTTCGGTTTCAGCACCGCATTCACACATACAATCATCACCGAGAAATCGGCGAGCAATTCGGCGCCGCGAAAAATTTTCTGCTCCATATGAATCGATGCACCGCGCACCACGGTTGGCGTTGTTGCGATAGTCAACTCGTCATCCAGAAAGGCCGGTTTATGAAGTGTGAGATGCACATCTTTGACTACGAAAAGCACATCGTCGCTGGCAGCAAGTGCACGCTGTTCGACACCGTGTTTGCGTAGTAATTCGGTGCGGGCGCGCTCGGCATATTTCAGATAATTGGCGTAATACACCACGCCACCGGCATCGGTATCTTCGTAATACACGCGAACAAGGTGATGATGTGGCATAGCGGTTGTAGGTTAGCGCGTATCGCAGTATATTCCAATGCGAAACTCAAAGGACAAATTATGCAACTTTATTATTCCGATGCCTCGCCCTATTCACGCAAAGCGCGCGTGGTGGCGATGGAAAAAAATATTCCGCTCGAGCTTAAACCGGTGGCGACATTTGATAATCCACCGGATTTACTCGCTGTAAATCCCTTATGCAAAATTCCCGCGCTCGTTTTGCAAAGCGGCAACAGCATTTGCGATAGCGCGATGATTTGTGAATTTTTCGAAATGGTGAATCCGCAGCCGGTATTTTACCCGCTTCGCCCGGACGTGCGCACGGGCGTTCTCGCGCGCGAAGCGCTGGCCATCGGTGTGATGGATGCGGCGGTGAAACTTGCGTACGAAACGATGCGCCGGCCGGAAAATCTGCGCTGGGATGTGTGGATTACGCGCCAGGAAGATGCCATCATGCGTACGCTTAAAGAGATGGAAAAATCGCTGCCGAGCCTTACCGACGCCTTCACGATCGACCAGGTGACGCTAGCCTGCGCGCTGGGTTACATCACTTATCGTCACGGGCAGTTAAAGTGGAAAGAAAATTATAAGCAACTTGCCGCGTGGTATGAAAAAGCCATGAAGCGCGAATCGATGCAAAAAACGGCGCCGAATTGAAATTCTACTAAGCTGGACAGCTTGCTTGAATTTTTTTGCTTCCGATGCTCACGTACTTTTGTGTACGCTGCGCTTCGGGTCAAAAAAACCCCTACGCATCTGTCTCAGCTTAGCGAATTTATGGAGAATTTCGTTTAGCCAAACAAATCGCTAATTTTCTGTATCGAGTAACGCCATCTGTTCTGCAGAGCGTGCCGGTGCTTTCAGGCCCAGATGTTCAAAAGCGCGTGGGGTTAGCATACGGCCGCGCGGTGTACGGCTGACAAAACCCGTCTGCATGAGATAGGGCTCGATGGTTTCTTCGAGCACATCGCGCTGCTCCGAAAGCCCCGCTGCGACGGTTTCAATACCCACCGGGCCGCCATTATAATGCTCGGCGATGAAACGCAGATAGCGACGATCAGCGCTATCCAGGCCCAAGCCATCGACTTCGAGTTCCAGCAGTGATCCATCGGCGAGTTTTTGATCGATGGTTTTGGTGGTGCCGACGGAGGCAAAATCCCACACGCGTTTGAGCAGCCGCACGGCAATACGCGGTGTGCCGCGCGAACGGCGGGCGATTTCCATCGCGCCTTCCGGTGTAATGTGTGCGCCGAGCAAACCGGCGGCACGGGTGATGACTTTCACCAGCTCCTCCGGCGCGTAAAACTCCAGCCGCAGCGGAATGCCGAAACGATCGCGCAGCGGGTTCGAAATAAGGCCGAGGCGCGTGGTGGCGCCAATGAGCGTGAAGCGCGGCAGATCGATGCGTAAGGATCGCGCGGCGGGGCCTTCGCCGATGATGAGATCGAGCGCGAAATCTTCCATCGCGGGGTAAAGCATTTCCTCAACGCTCGATTGCATGCGGTGAATCTCGTCGATGAATAAGACGTCGCCCGCCTGCAGATTGGTGAGTATCGCCGCGAGGTCGCCGGCCTTGGTGAGAATCGGGCCGGAAGTGGAACGGAAATTTACGCCAAGCTCGCGCGAAACGATTTGCGCGAGCGTGGTTTTACCCAGGCCCGGCGGGCCGTGAAACAAGACGTGATCGAGCGATTGTTTACGATTTTTCGCCGCGTCGATAAAGACCTGCAGATTTTTTTTCGCCGTTTGCTGGGCGGAGACTCGCCTCTTGTTTGTCTTCGATTTGCTCGGTGGCGGAAATGGTGCGCGTCATGCGGCGAGTTCCTTCAGGCTCAAGCGAATCAGTTCTTCAGCGGAAAGCGAGGGCTGTTTGGAAAGGAGCGACGCGGCGATGGTGTAGGCCTGCACGCGGTTGAAACCGAGGCCGGAAAGCGCGGTGACGACGTCGCTGAGCGTCGTGTCGGATTTGCCGCCGGATTTCGCCGCCGGATGCAGCGTGATATTGCTCGTGGCGTGCGAAGCGGCTTTCTGTTTGAGTTCGGTGAGGATGCGTTCCGCGCCCTTGGTGCCGATGCCGCTGATTTGCGTAAACGACGCTTTATCTTGCGCCTGAATCGCGGCGATGAGTTGCGGCGGCGCAAGCACGGAAAGAATGGAGAGGGCGGTTTTTGCGCCCACGCCTTTGACGGTCATCAGTTCACGGAACCATTGGCGTTCTTCGCGCGATGCAAAACCATAGAGGTGAATATGATCCTCGCGCACATGCGTTTCGATAATGAGCGCGGCGGCGGCGCCGGGCTCAAGCGCCGAAAGCGTGCGCGAGGCGCAAAAAATTTCGTATCCCGCGCCGCCTACGTTGAGGAGGACGAGATTTTCTTCGATGCTATCAACAATGCCGCTTAGTTTGCCAAACATACTGCCAGAATAGAGGGATCAGCGGCGAGAGTCGAGGGGGAGTTTAGATGCTGGGCCCGGCGGATTCTTCCCGAATGCGCTTCAAGGCGAGCTGGGCGAGATCGATATAATCTTCGATATTTTGTTTGTAGGTAGTCATTGCGGTTTGCAACCCCGCAAGCTGATGCCCAATATTCACCGAAGGGTAACCGATTGCCAGCAAAGCCCTATTGTTTTCCAGTTTCGGTAGGCTACGTTCAAGCAAGGTGAAAGCATTTTCAACTGTTTTGAGATCGCTTACTTCAAGAGTGGCGATGTTCGTGCCTTCACATTTATCGAGAATGTGCGTGAGTTGGCGGAAGGTCGAACTTTGTAATTCCTTTCGCGCATAATCATCAAACCAGGAAACGGCGCTGGCATAATTCTGGCCGATATCGCAAAGATGTCGCACGGTTTTATGCAAACCCCATGTGGGCAGAACCACGATCTCAAAATAATTACGCAGCGTTTTGAGAGATGCTTTTGCTTTGTAGGGATTGCTAAAACTAAGCCCCGCTGTTTCTAAATCGTCGATAGTGGCAAGCAGGTTGCTCATTAAGGTGGGGCCGTTATTCAGAAGCGCCTGGTGGTATGCCAGAACGCTTAAGTTTCCCTTACGCAATTCTTTGCCCAGCGTGATGCAACTACGCAAAATTTGTTCGCTAGTGCCGTCACCGAGGCGTGAAAATTCCTGTTTAATTTCTTCCAGCGTTTCTTCCATAGTGTGAAAATAATTTCCGATTTTTTGCAGCTCCGCCTGCGTGGTGCGCAACCAGCCGCGATCCATTTTTTCCTGCTGCCAGAGTTTCGGAATTTCATTGGCGAGCGAGGTCAGCGGCTTCACGCATTGCGTGAGTTGAGGGTCTGTTTTGCCGAGCTCAGCAATGATGATGCAGAAATCCTGCAACGTTTGCGCGGCGTTATCCATAGGGCGTTGCAATTTTTCAAGCGTGCCTGCTTTGCCATCAACAATGGTTTCAAAATGCTGAAACAGATTGAGAAGATCGACATATAACGAAGCGAGTTCCTTTTCTTTTTGGATGCTGTTTAGCGCCACATGAATTTCATCGCGGAGAGAACGTTGCGGTATGACGTTAGGCAATTTAGCGTTCACAAAAGAGTGCGAAAGCACGGCGCGCAACGCGCTTTCTTTTTCTTCGCTCTCGGAAGGTTTTAACGGTTCGCCGGCAAGCAGCGCATCGCGCTGTTTGCGTACAAATTCTTCCCATTTTTGTGCTTCGTTCATGCTACCCTCTTTGAAAAAAGATAGCAAAAAAATGTTACCGTTTTATGACAAGTTTTATGACAAAACGGGGACGGCAAGCCTGCGGTATGCGGCGTGCTGCGAATGGCAGATGGCGACGGCCAAGGCGTCCGCGGCGTCCAGGGTGGTGAAATCGGCCTGCGGCAGTAACATCTTGACCATGCGGGCAATTTGCTCTTTCTCAGCCCGGCCAGCCCCGCAGACGGATTTTTTCACTAAAGTGGCGGCATATTCCTCTACGTCCAGGCCCGCCTGCGCCAGGGTGACCATCAGGGCACCGCGCGCATGGCCTAATTTCAGCGACGAAAGGGCGTTTTTGTTGACGAAGGTTTCCTCCATCGCGGCTGCCGCCGGGCGGTAGGATATCAGCACTTGTTCGAGGGCTTGCGAAAGGGTTTTCAAACGCGTGGAAAGCGCGGCGGAAGGGTCACTCGTCAGCGTGCCGCAGGCGATAAATTTCAGCCGTGAGCCTTCGCTTTCGATAACGCCCCAGCCGGTTTTTTGGAGGCCTGGATCAATGCCTAAAATACGCATTGTCCCAGCCTAGCGAGTTTGGGAAGAAATATCTAGGTTTAGAATTTAATCTGCTACCGCATTATATCTGTTTGCGAATTTTGCAAACGCGCCGCGCGCGGGTTAATAAAAGCAAGGCCTTCGTCGCTTAACTCAATTCCCGCATCGGCGATTTTTTCACCCAGATCAATCAGAGCCGTTTGTAAAATAACTTTCGTCGCGATGGGTATATCTTTGCGATCCATCAGCTCACATAAGGCATCGAAATTTTCGTTAATATCCCAGTGGCGCGCGCGCTCTTCCTGGCTGACTTTTTCTTTTTTCGGTATTTGCTTCATAAATGTTTTGCTTCGCGGCGGCATATCTTCGCGTTTTTTTTCGTCTTCCTGCAAAATCATCGTCGCGGTTTTGAGATCGTTAAATGTCTTTTCAATTTTATAATTTTCACCTTTTTCAAACGTGCCTTTCGGAAACTGGCGATGCAGCCATTCCTGCAGGGCAGCGACTGTGGTGAGAATGGTTTCGTACGCGGTGTGCGGCATTAGCGGCGCCTTTCGGAATTGCTGCCGGATTTTAGAAAAGAGCGATTGCGCGCGCTTATAAGTATGCCCGCTTCCGCAATTTCAGTGCCAATATCATGCAGTGTACTAACGATAGCGTTCTGTATGGAATCGGGCAGCGCTTTGAACGTTTGCGTATTCGTGAAGGATTGCACTTTGAAAAACAGATGCGACGTGGCACGCTCATCGTTTTTATCGTGAATCTGTTCGCCTTTTTCTTCCGTATATTCCTGATCCTGAAAGATGGAGCGATTAGAAATATCCAGTTGCAAATTACTTACATTATCTAAAAAATTTTCCACATCTTTCGCATCTACTACGCGAAGCTCGCGAAATGTTTTTTCCGCCCACGGGTAAAATTGGTTGAGCAAATTTACTGCCGTATCGTGATGCGGCGTTTCGCGCATTAGACCGCCTCGAGTACCGTCGCGATGCCCATGCCGCCGCCGATGCACATCGTGGCCAGTGCGTAGCGGCTTTTCTCGCGCTTGAGCAGCATCGCGGCTTTGCCGGTGATGCGTGCGCCGGATGCGCCGAGCGGGTGGCCGAGCGCAATCGCGCCGCCTTCGATATTGAGTTTTTTCTCGTCAATGCCGAGGTCCTGAATCACCGCCATCGATTGTGCGGAGAAAGCTTCGTTGAGTTCGATGATGTCGATATCTTTCAGATTGAGGTTCGCACGTGCGAGGGCTTTTTTCGTTGCGCCCACCGGGCCGATGCCCATGATTTCCGGCGCACAGCCCGAAACCGCCATCGATTTAATGCGCGCGAGAATCGGTAGATTATGCTCCTTGGCGTATTTTTCCGACGCGACCAATATTGCCGCCGCACCGTCTGTGAGTGGCGAAGAAGTGCCCGCCGTTACCGTGCCGTTTTGATCAAACGCGGGCTTGAGTTCGGCCAAACCTTCGAGCGTGGTTTCGGCGCGAATACAGCCATCTTCGCTGACACCGGCGACCGGCGTGATTTCCTTCGCGAGTTTGCCTTCCGCACGTGCACGCGCGGCTTTTTGCTGGCTGTTTATGGCGAATTTTTCCTGATCTTTGCGGGCGATTTTATAACGGCTGGCGAGGTTTTCCGCCGTGATGCCCATGGATTCGTAGGCTTCTGGGTAGCGCGCGTAGAGTTCGGGATTCGGCAGCGGGTTGAAGCCTGTCATCGGTACTTTGCTCATCGATTCGACGCCCGCGCAGATGAATACGTCACCGGCGTCGGCCGCAATCGCACCCGCCGCGACATGCACGGAGGTCATCGACGACCCGCAAAAACGGTTGAGCGTCGTGCCCGAAACGGTGATGGGTAGGCCGGCGAGGAATACCACCAAACGGGCCATATTCAGGCCCTGTTCACCCTCCGGAAAGGCGCAACCGAGAATCAAATCCTCGATATGCTCCGGTTTGACCCCGGTTTGCGCAATAAGGCCCTTAATGACCTCCGCCGCCAAATCGTCCGGGCGCACTTCCGCGAGGGCGCCTTTCGTAGCTAGCGTGAAGGGGGATCTTGTATAACCACAAATAACTGCTTGTTTCGACATAATACTCCTAAACCTGTTTTACGTTAGGTATCTGTTAACTAAGGGATTCTAGCATAAAAAACCCGCCCATAATAGGGGTGCTAAAAAGGCCTAAAAAAGCCGGGTAAAAGCCCGTTTGTCATAAAATTGTCATGTTTCGCCCGTATAATTTACCAAAGAGAGGGTGGCATGGACGACAAAGACCGCGCACAGCGCAAAAACCGCATTATTGCAGCCATGAGTGTGACGTTCGCATTCGCGCTTTACGGCGTTAAAGCATTTATTATGGATATCGCCGGCGTTTTTTCGCAGGCGGAAAAATTACCCCCAGAGCCGGAAAAACCGGAAACGAAACCCATCCCCACCGCCGTCGCACAACCGGACATGACGGAAGAGCAGTGGATGGAAAATCTGCTGAAATTGCCGGATGGCCCGCTGGTGGAAAAAGAGGTGACGCAGCCGAAATTAGTGCCGCTGCCGAATCCCGAGCCGGAAATTGCAAAAGCGACAGAAATCGCAACACTGAGTTTCGTGCCGCAATCGCCGGAGGCGTTGATGGAATTTACCCTGCAGCGCGGGGAACATGATTGCATGCCCGCGCTGAATGTTGGAAATGGGCAGGTGAGCTTTTCCCTTGCTGATAATAAAATACAAACACACAAGGTGGATGATGTGCTTGGCCTGCGCGTGACAAATAAAAATGAAGCGCCGCTTTATGTTTCTGGCCATCGCAGCGGCAAACCGATTCGCTTTATTATCGATTCGGGAGAAGGCGTGGTGCATTTTCAGGATATAGACGGCTGCAGTGAGATTGGAATTATGGACGGCGCGAAGGTGCATATTCATCTTTCGGCGCAGGAAATGGAGCAGCTGAAAGACCCGAAAAATACACGCGCGCGCTGGGAAGCAGTCGGGGAATATAAGGTGATAGAAATCGGCGGCACGAAAATTTCTTTCTCGGTGAAAGAAGCGCCGAACGTGCATTTCGAAGGCGAAGAAAAAGTGAAAGAGAAACCGAAGCCGGAACGCCACCCCTTAGATAAATTCGAGCGAAAGGCGCCAAAGAAATTGGTGGATTTGCGAGACACAAAATTTGAGAGGCATATATGAAATATTCACGTCGCGATTTTTTATTTGCCGGCGCGGGCGCGTTGGGCGCTGCGGGTGTTGCTTCGTATTTTTCCAATAATGATCCGCATATTTTAGAGATGTTCGGCAAAACGGATAACGGTACTTTTGTTGCGGTTATTTCTGAAAAAGGTTCGAAATATGCTTCGCAGCTTGTTGTTATGGGTGGCAAGGATGGCGAGCCGAGAATCGGCCCGATCCTCATTAAAGACGATACGATCTATGTGAGTTGTATGTTGCCGGGAGGTAAAAAAGTGCATACGGGCATGTATGCGCTTGATCCCCAACATCCAAAACTCGATATTTACAAAGGATATTTTCACCCGGAATTGCAGGATATGGCCATTGGCGGTCTTGCGATTGCAGTGCAGCGCGCGCCCGATGCGCGGCCACTAGAACTTTATTTCGGCGGTGATGAGCGCTGGGTAGTGGCGGAAGGAAGAATACGCCCGCATTATGCGCTGAAAGTTGAGAGCGGCGAAGTGGTGGTGACGGAGCGTCAGCCCTGCGATATTGCGCGCGATTATGCCAGCCTTGCTTTGGTGCGTGAATCCGGCAGACAAGTCGCCGATAAACAGAAGAAGTAATTACTTAATCACCAAATCTTTAGATGGAAGTGGGAGCGAGCCGCCCTGCGAACGTAAGTACGCGAGGAGATTCGCGATATCTTCCGGCTTTTTCACCCCAGCGAAGGCCATTTTTGTGCCTTTAATTGCGACCTTTGGATTATTGATGAAATGGTAAAGTTTTTCGTAATCCCATGTTTCGCCCTTGAGCGCGGCCATCGCTGCGGAATAAGCGAAATCGCCCTTATGCGCATGCGTACTGCCGATAATACCATGGAGATTCGGGCCAACTTTATTTGCGCCGCCCGCATCAAATGTGTGGCAAGCCGCGCATTTTTTGGCGACTTCCTCACCTTTAGCGGCATCTGCTGCGGCGAGTAACGCGCCGAGCTGCACTTCCTGCGGAACCGCCGGCGCGCCGCCTGCTGTTTGCTCCGGCACATCAACGGCAAAGCCGCGCTGCTCCGGATGTTTTGGATGATAGACGATATGTGAAATTTTGCCGGCGATTAGCGCAACCAATCCAGCAACAAGAACCGCCGCGGCGATTTTATTGAGTTCAAATCCGTTCATATATTAAATTTTCTTGAAGAAACTCCCGATGGGTCTGTTATAAAGCGTGGCTTAAGAAAGTGCAAGTGTAAGCAAGGATAAATGTAGTTTATGCCCAAAACCGCGATTTTTATTCCAGCCCGCATGGCGGCCGAAAGGCTGCCTGGCAAACCCCTGGCCGATATTCACGGCCTGCCCATGATTCTGCATGTTTGGCAGCGCGCCGTGCATGCGGATGCCGGGCCGGTTTATGTGGCGGCGGGCGACAGGGAAATTGTGGATGTGGTGGAAAAGGCGGGCGGAAAAGCCATCCTCACCGACCCGAAACTGCCCAGCGGTACAGACCGTGTATACGCCGCGCTCGAGAAAATCGACCCGAAGGGCGAGGTGGAAATTGTGGTGAATATTCAGGGCGATCAGCCAACGCTCGACCCGGAAATCGTGAAAGCGGTGCTTACGCCCTTTGAAAATCCCGTGGTGGATATTGCCACACCGGTGGTGTTTCAGGAAGATGGCGAGGCGAAGAAAAATCAAAATGTCGTGAAAGCGATTCTCGCCGTGGGAGAAGATAAAATTCACCGCGCGCTGTATTTCACGCGGGCGCACGCGCCGTTTTTCGGTGAGGCATTTTATTACCATCTCGGCGTCTATGCGTATCGCCGCGCGGCCTTAAAAAAATTTGTATCGCTGCCGCCGAGCGCGCTTGAGAAGCAGGAAAAGCTCGAGCAGCTGCGCGCGATGGAAGCGGGTTTGCGTATCGAGGCGGTGGAGGTGAATTCGATTCCGGTGAGCGTGGATACGCCGGCGGATTTGGAAAAAGCGCGCAAGATGCTGGCGGATTAATCCATGAAACCGGCTGAGATTATTCAAGCAACTTTGCACAAAAATGGGCTGGATGAGAAGTTGGCTAATACGATCGCCACAGAAACGATGAATCAGCTTCGTCATACGAAAGGGGCGCAGGTGAAGGGCGCTGACATGGTAACATGCCTGGGAAGAATATTGGCGGATCATCATGATGAATTAGAGGCCTGCAAACAATCCAATCTTAAGTTGATTGAAGCCTGTTATGACGCGCTACGCCATGCGGTGAAAGGAAAGAAAAAATAATGCTGAAAGAAAAACAATGTGTGCCTTGCCGTAAAGGCGAAACGGCGCTGACGCTTGAACAAGCGGCGGGGTATCTCGGGTTTGTTGAAGGTTGGGATATTGTGGATGAGGGCAAGGCGCTGATCCGCAGTTTCAAATTCAAAAATTTTGCAGAGGCGCTCGCGTTCGTCAATCAAGTGGGCGAGATTGCGGAAGTGGAAGATCACCACCCCGATATTACGTTTGGCTGGGGGTATGTGACGATTTTATTCACCACGCATGCGATCAAAGGATTGCATGAGAATGATTTTATCTGTGCCGCGAAGGTGAATGGGCTCCAATTCTAACTGCGCCAGGCATATGCTGTGAAGTTTCTGTGTTACGATGCGCACGTACCTAAGTGTACGCTTACGCTTCGTTACTCGAAACTTCTGCGCATCTGCTCTGGCGCAGTTAGAATTGTGAATGTTAGTCGTTAGTCGTTGGTCTACGGTCTTGGGTGTGCTACTAACGACCTATGACACACAATCATTCCCACGCCCATCTTGCCGAACATGCGACCAAATTCGCATTGGCGGTGGCTTTTATTCTGGTGGTGGCAAAAGTTATTGGCTGGGTGATGACGGACTCGGTGGCGCTGCTTTCTTCGCTCACGGATTCGTTTTTGGATGTGCTGGCTTCCGGCCTTAATTTTCTGGCGCTGCGTTATTCGCTCAAGCCCGCCGACGAAGAACATCGCTTTGGTCATGGCAAAGCAGAAGATATTGCCGGGCTCGCGCAGGCTGCCTTTATCATGGGTTCGGCGCTGCTTATTGGCATGGAGGCCGGCCTGCGCCTGATGCACCCGGTGGAGCTGGATGCGCCGCATGTGGGTATGAATATCATGACGTTCTCGCTGGTGCTTACCATCGCGCTGGTGATGTATCAGCGTTATGCCATACGGCGCACCGAATCGGTGATTGTGCATGCGGATTCCCTGCATTACCTAGGTGATATTTTGCAAAACGCAGGGGTGTTGCTCTCATTCTGGATTCTGCACGAATATAAATTATGGTGGGTGGATAGCGTGTTTGGCTTTGCCATCGCGATTTATATTATCTGGAGTGCGTGGCACATTGGCAAACGCGCGTTTGATAATTTGATGGATACGGATTTGGGTGAAGAGCTGCGCCAAAAAGTGCAGACCATTGTGCAGCAGCATGCGGATGTAAAAAAGGTGCATAATATCCGCACGCGCAAATCGGGCATGCAGAAAATTATTCAATGCGATATTCAGCTCGACCCCGCGATGACGCTGGAACGCGCGCATCAGGTAGCGCATGAGGTGGAAGAATCTATCGAAGCCGCCATCCCCGGCGCACAAATTTTCATTCACCAGGAGCCGGCGTAAAATTCTACTATCTTGGCCACCCAGATTGAAGTTTTTGCGTTACGATGCTCACGTACGTAATTGTACGCTTAAGCTTCGTTACTCAAAACTTCTGCCTGGCTGGCTCAAGCTAGCGAATTTTTGTATACTGCTTAAACCTGATGGAAAACGTTAGCGCGCGATCGAATTGCTGTTGCGCAGTTGTTGCAGGTTTTGTGTTTTATTTTCGGGATGGATGAGTTGATCGAGATTATTCATCATCGCTTTGCAGGCCTCATCGACGACCGAGAAGCTCACGCTTTCGCGGCGCTCTTCTTCGGTTAATGTATTCGTCACTTTTTGCTGCAATGTGCTAATTTTTTCTCGCACGAGAGAGAGCTGAGGTGCGTTCAGCACAATGCCGGAGTCTTTTGCCAGCTTCATTTCTGCAATAAGCGGCGCAATTTCGCGGCCATAATGCTTCATCAGAATATCAAGCTGCGGTTTGGGGGTAATGCCTTGCTGGCGATTGATCAGTAATTGCATGGAGGGCGTGACCACGTCATTCAGCAATAATGCGATGTCATCCATATTCGCGCGCGAATGGTTTTTAATCGTTTGCAGGCAGGTCATTTTGTATTGGATGGATTTCTGATCCGGCACAAGGAACAGATGATCCGAATCGCGGTATACCTCTTTATGTTTGAAACGGGATTGATCAAGCGGCATATGGTGGTAATGCGGATCTTCTCTATCCCAGTTTGGGATGATATTAATATTTACTGCGTTGATTGCTTCATCAACATCGGATTTGTGCATCGCGTGACCATTGCCCGCATACACAAACATAATCGCACCGGGCTTGGCATGTTCTTTAATACAGGCGACCCAAGCATCGTTGGAAGTTGCTATGCGTCGCTCCATTAATTCTTCCCAGCGCTTGTATTTTTGCTGGTAGTTTTCGATTTTGCCCGTGCGATGATTGATTTCTTGATCCAGTTCACGAAATTCCACTTCCTCTTCAAAAGGCACATCGATGGGGTAAATGGGAATATGACGATCGCGCATGTCTAAAAAAATAAGGTGATTGCCCTCATCCTTAAACAAAAACCGCGGGCGATTATTTAGTTGATATTCCTGTGCTTTTTCCAGCTCCTGAAAACCGATGAGCGGTCTATCGCCGCTGACGCGTACTAAGGCAGGAATCACTTGCTCACGCATGAATTTAATGATTTCCGGGTCGCCGTGGCGGCCATCGCCGAAATAAAAAGTCGTTTTACCCTCGGCGATATATTTTTTTAGAACCTCATCGACGAAGGTAGGTTCGCTTGCTTTATCCTGCGCGACTAAGCGCGCGGCGTTATATTCTCCATACGCATATTCGCCTGTTTCTTTGACGGCATAACCGGCGCCGGCAACGCCGATACCCAGCGCGAGCATATAACGCTTCCACCACGGTGCGCGAGGTTTTTGAAGGGATGTGTTTTGCAAGGAATTTTCTTCCACCATAAATTTCCTTTAGACTAACGGTTGCGTGGGCCAGGCTTCTTCTGAGCATCACGACGATATTCGACAACGAGCGCTTTGATATTGTCGATCACTTTGTCCCAATCCGGGTGGTTGGGTGCAATTTCAAATTTTTCGGTTTCTCTTGGGCAGAGGTCTTTCCAGGTTACCCAGGCGTCTTGCGTCATTCTTTCCGGACGCGCTTCTATGTCGGATATTTGGGTGATGCTGGTGCCCTTCAGAAGCTTCTCTTTATTTTCTACACTCATGCGCACCACCATGATCGCACCTAACGCGGGTTTTTCACCGCGTAAGAATTCTGTTACATCTTCCAACAATAATTCCACACTCAAGCCCTTAAGGCGCGAAGGATGCGCGCGGCCAATCGCATCGGATATGGTTGGCAAATCTTTTGCCAAATCACCGCGATTGATTTCTGCGGTTAATTTTTCAAACGCTTTTAAAAAATCTGCCGCCTTAATCGGATCAAGATGCCAGGAAATGGGGCGCGTCCTATCCGAAGCGTCTCGTTTGATATTCGTGATACCATCTTCGGGCAGCGCAATACTCACTTCTTCCAACATGAATTTTAGAAAAAGCGACGCTTCTGAAGCATTCATGCCATCAAATTTAGCAACCATATCACCCGCAAAAAGTTTGCCGGAGAAATACTGTAGTGCCTGTGTGAAAGCGGAGCCAAGGCCTTTGGGTTGAATGGAGCCAACGGTGGCGCTCTTAAGCGTTTCGCCAAAACTAGAGCTTTCCGACTGGGTCGCAATGGCGGTTAAAAATTCTTTTACGGCCTGACTTGGCTGGTGCATATCTCACTCCCTTTTCTTCTCTTGAGATCAGGGTAGCAAAGAAATATGACAATTTTATGACAGACGGTGATTTATATCGCTTAAAATCAATGGGTTAGAGGATTTCTAGCACTTTTTCCGCCGGGCGGCCAAGAATCGCCTTATTGCCCTTCACGATAATAGGGCGGGCGATGAGCGACGGGTACTTCACCATGAGTTTAATAAGCTGTTCTTTGGTGAGTTTCGGATTCGCCGCGCCGCTCTTTTCGTAATCCGGCGATTGGGTGCGCAAAATCGCGCGCGGATCGTCGAGGCCGAGTTTATTTAAGATAATGAGCAGCTCTTCCGTGGTCGGCGGCGTATCCATGTAAGGAATAATTTCGATTTCGGCATCGTGATCTTCCAAAAGTGCGCGCGCATTCTGGCAGGTTTTGCAGCCGGGATTGAAATACATCGTGATTTTTGCCATGCGCACACTATATTTAGGCCTATGAAACTTGTCAAAATTACCGAAGCGGAATTCGACGTGGAGTTGGATATTCGCTATGCGACGAATGATAATATCACCGGCAAACCGCTTTATAAAAAGGCGGAGGCGTATCTGCACCCGGTAGCGGCGGAGAAATTAAAAACGGCGATCGCGATCGCCAAAGCGCAAGGCTTGCGATTTAAAATTTTTGACGCGTACCGGCCGCTCGAAATTCAGCAGGCGCTGTGGAATCACACGCCGGATCCAGAATTTTTATCGAACCCGGAAACAGGCAGCGTGCCGCATTGCCGTGGTGTGGCGATCGATCTCACGCTCTTGGATACGAAGGGTAGCGAACTCGATATGGGCACGGGGTTTGATGAATTTTCGCCGAAATCGCATCACGGCGTTTTCACTGTTTCCAAAAAAGCACAGGCGAATCGGCTGCTACTCATGGGCATTATGACCACCGCGGATTGGGATTTTTACCGTAATGAATGGTGGCATTACCAACTTTTTACACCGCGCGAATATCCCGTTTTAAGCGATAAAGACGCGGGAACGCGCCTCGTCTGATTTTATTATTTTGCACTGCGGCGTAAGTTACGGGTTGCCAGCGGCGGCTCGCTGGTTTAGATTGCCGCCAATTTTTTTCAAACCATGGGAGAGTTTATGGCTGGCGTTGAAACGAAAGAGTACAAAGTTTTCGGTTTAAGATTGTGGCAACAAGTCTTGATTGGCTTGGTGCTCGGTATTGCAGTAGGTTGGTACCTTCGTGAAGATGCGGCGAGCCTGAAAGTGCTCGGCACCATTTTTATTAATTTGGTAAAAATGATGATCACGCCGCTGATTTTCTTCGCGCTCGTTTCGGGTATCACCAGCATGGATAATCAGGAAAATTTCCGCCGCGCGGGTCTGAAAGGTTTTGGCTCTTACCTGTTGACGGCCATGTTCGCCGTGGTGTTAGGTTTGGTGGCCGCAACGATTTTACAGCCGGGCATCGGAATGAATATCGATCCGGCGTCACTCGTAGCAGCGGGTTCGGAATCTTCAGCAAAAAATCCGCCGTCTATCGGCCAGTTTTTGCTGGAACTGATTCCGACCAACGCGATTCGCGCGATGGTGGATGACCATTATATTCAAGTGGTGGTGTTCGCGATTTTCACCGGGATTACGATTAATCTCGTGCGCAGCAAAACGGAAAAAGTGCGCGTGCTGATTCGCGAATCTTCTTACATCGCTTTCAAAATGATTGAGATGATTGTGCATCTGGCGCCGATCGCTGTGTTTGGTTTTATGGCTTGGACGGTAGGTACGCTGGGACTTGAAGTGGTGAAAACACTGGCTTGGCTCGTGGTGACGCTGCTTGCCGCCTGCGTGGTGCAGTACATTATTTTTGGCGTGTTTATTCTGGTGTTTGCGCGCCTGAATCCAATGCCATTTTACCGCAAAATTTTCACCACCCAGCTGATGGCGTTCTCTACCAGCTCGAGCAAAGCGACGCTGACGACCGCGATGCGCGAAGTGCAGGAGAAGCTCGGCGTTTCCGAAGGCAGCGCGAATTTCCTGCTGCCGCTCGGCGCTTCCATCAATATGGATGGTACGGCGATTTATCTCGGTATCTGCGCGGTGTTCTTTGCGCAGGTGTTCGGCGTGACGCTCGATATGCATGATTATATCGTGCTGATTATCACCTGTACGCTCGGCTCGATTGGCGCGGCGGGGATTCCAAGCGGCTCGATTATTTTCATGGGCATGGTGCTGCATTCGGTGGGCCTGCCGGTGGAAGGTATCGGCCTTATCCTGGGCGTTGACCGGATTCTCGACATGGTGCGTACGACGGTGAATATCACCGGCGACTGCGCGATTACGCTGATTGTCGATAAAACCGAAAAGACACTGAACACGAAGGTGTATAACGCTTGATGCGTGACGCGCCATGCTTTGCGTCCAAGAGGGGGCGCGGCGCTCCGTCGCGCTACGGCCTGTTTAGTACAGGCCTATAGTTGCTCGTTGCTCGCCACCCTTTGCTCGTGATAGAAGAGTAGCGTCATGGCTACCTATATCCTGAAACGACTCTTGCTGATGATTCCGACTTTGTTCGGCATCATGGTGCTCAATTTCCTCATCGTGCAGGCTGCGCCCGGCGGGCCGGTGGAGCAGATGATTGCGAAAATCAGCGGCACGGGTGTGGAAGCGACGGAGCGTTTTACCAGCAACGGCGGCGAGCTCGCGCAGGGTGCGGTAAAGCCAGCTAATTACGGCGGTGATAGCCATAGTAAATACCGCGGCGCGCAGGGGCTTGACCCGGCGCTGGTAACGGAAATTGAAAAAATGTACGGGTTTGACAAATCGCTGTGGCAGCGGTTTTGGATCATGATGGGCAATTACGCGACGTTTGATTTCGGCGAGAGTTTTTACCGCTCCGCGCGCGTGGTGGATCTGGTACTGGAAAAATTGCCGGTATCGATTTCGCTGGGGCTGTGGACAACGCTGCTTGTCTATCTGATTTCGATTCCGCTCGGTATTAAAAAGGCAGTGACGGACGGCAGCAAATTCGATGTATCAACCTCGTTTATCGTCGTGATTGGTTATGCGATCCCAAGTTTCCTTTTCGCGCTTTTGCTCGTGGTGTTGTTCGCGGGCGGAAGTTTTCTGACAATATTTCCGCTGCGCGGAATCGTCTCAGAAAATTGGGCGGATTTACCGTGGTATATGCAGATTCTCGATTATCTTTGGCACATGGCGCTGCCGGTGATCGCGATGGTGATTGGTGGGTTTGCGGGGCTGACCATGCTGTGCAAAAATTCCTTTATTGAGGAAATCGGCAAGCAATATGTGCTCACGGCGCGCGCAAAAGGCTGCACGGAAAAACGCATTCTCTACGGCCATGTGTTTCGCAATGCGATGCTGATTATCATCGCGGGTTTTCCGGCGGCGTTTATCAGTATTTTATTTACCGGCGCGCTGCTGATTGAAGTGATTTTTTCGCTCGATGGGCTCGGGTTGCTTGGGTTTGAATCCGCGATCAATCGTGATTACCCGGTGATGTTCGGCACGCTGTTTTTCTTCACCTTGCTCGGGTTAATTTTGAACCTTGTCGGCGATATGATGTATGTGCTTGTGGACCCGCGCATCGATTTCGAGAAAGCGAAAAGTTAGTGAATATTCCGCCTTTCCATATCGCCATTCCGGTGCGCGACTTGGATGAAACGCGCGCGTTTTATAAAAATCTGCTCGGCTGTACCGAAGGCCGCAGCGCGCCAACCTGGGTTGATTTTAATTTTTTCGGCCATCAGCTTTCCTGCCATGTGAAACCGGAGGAGCTTTCCAACGCGCGTACCAACGAAGTCGATGGAAAAAACGTGCCGGTGCGGCATTTCGGCGCGGTGCTGGAATGGAATCAGTGGCATCGATTGGCGGATACATTAAAGGCGGCGAATACGGCATTCGTGATTGCGCCTTATATCCGTTTCAAAGGCGAAGTGGGCGAGCAGGCAACGATGTTTTTCTTCGACCCGTCCGGTAATGCACTGGAATTTAAATCTTTCAAAGACCCCAGCCAGATTTTCGCGGTGTAATTTTTTTGCGGCGGGCGTGCATTCCTATAAATTGTCACATATAAATACGGTTACATGATGTCGCTAAAGGAAAAAATTGTGGATAGTGTATTAATTGCACCCGAAGCGGTGGCGGAAGCGCATGAGCGTTTGCAGCCGCATATTCATCATACGCCGCTGCTCAATTCCTCGCTGCTCGATCGCTGGCTCGGGCATCATCTTCTTTTCAAAGCGGAAAGTTTTCAGAAGGTCGGCGCGTTCAAATTGCGCGGCGCACTCAATGCGATGATCGCCGCGAAAGAACAAGGCGCGCTGCCTGATCAGGTGGTGGCGTTCAGCTCCGGAAATCATGCGCAGGCGGTGGCGTACGCGGCGCAGTATCTCGGCATCAAGGCGAAAATTTTTATGCCGCGATTTGTCTCGGCCGTGAAGCAGCAGGCGACGCGCGGATACGGTGCGGAAGTGGTGCTGACCGATACGCGCCAGCAGGCGGAAGCGGCGGTGGCCGAGGCGGTGGCGGCGGGGGCGCATCTGGTGCATCCGTACGACGACGAGACGGTGATTGCGGGGCAGGGCACGGCGTGTTTTGAGGCGCTGAATGATTTGCAGGCGGAGCTGCCAGACGCGGTTTTTGCGGCGTGCGGCGGGGGTGGTTTGCTCTCCGGTTCGTGGCTGGCGACGCAATATCTGGCGCCCGAGGTAAAGGTGATTGGCGCGGAGCCGGCACTGGCCAATGATGCGCATCAATCGCTGGAAAAAGGGCAGATTGTACGGCTGCCGGATACGCCAAAAACCATCGCCGACGGGGCGCGGACGCTGGCCATTGCGCCGCGGACTTTTGCGCATTTGAAGCAGCTTTCCGGCTTTTACGAGGCCGAGGAAAAAGAGATTATATATTGGACTCAATGGCTTACCCATATGCTGAAAACGCCGGTGGAGCCGACCTGCGCGGTGGCGATGGTCGCGGCGGTAAAATGGCTCAAAGAACAGCATGCGCCGAAGCGGGTGGTGGTGATACTTTCCGGCGGGAATTTGGATGCGGCGGCGCGGCAGGCAATTTGGCAAAATGACTATCTGACGATACGCCCTTCTCTGACCCCAATTATTTAAGGCATTTTGAATTTTTCCCTCTACTTTGTCGCGTTCGTGCTCGAAGGGTCACGTACGAAATTGTACGCTCACCTTCTCCGCGCGAACGCTCCGCGTATAGGGATCAAAATTGAAAATGCCTATGAAGATAAACATGCCCGTTGTCATCAAATTGTAACATTTGGCTGGTATCCTGAAGGGAATCAGGAGGCCTTATGGCAACAATTCAAGAACATCTGAACGTCAAAGAAGACGAAAGACGCGCGCAAGAAACTAAGCGTAGCGAAACGCGTTTCAACACCGCGTTCTGGTCAATCGTTGGCACAGCGATTCTTACCTCCGCCGCGTTTTTATTCGGCGGTAAAAAAGAAACGCCGGCGCCAAAAGAAGAAGCGCCGATTCAATTTATTCCGACGGAAATTTCGGAAACAGAAAATTCCGATCCGACTTCAAAAATTGGCAGTGCACTCCGCGATATTTCGACACGCAGCCGCACGCGGGGGAAATAATGGCAACCGAATTAGAAAAATTTCATGCGTATCTGGAAAAAGTAGCGTGCGACCCCGAAGTGCGCGCGCAGTTGAAAAAAGTTTCGGAAGATACGGTGCGCCTAGAAGCCGCAGAAAAAAGGAGCTTTTATTATGGCACCGCTATTTTCCTGTTAGCGGCGGCAGTCGGTGTGCGCGAGGCGTGGAATTATATGACCGACAATATGCCCAAAACGCCGGAAGCCAACATTGCGGCGCGTATGTATGAAAATGATGTCACCGCGGCTATCACGCTTGCCAAAGAAATGGGCATGGATCGCATAGACACAGCAGCGGAGTTGCAGAAATTGCAAAACGATCCGCGTGTAGAAAATTTGGTGGAAGAGCTGGCGCGATTTGATGCGTGGCTGCAAGCACGTAAGCAGCCTATTACACCACTGGAAATGTGGGAAGCGGGCCTGCGCGAATTAGCACTTTTGAACGCTTATCGCGGTATGGAGAAATAAGATGGATATGGGATTTCCTTTTTCGGGTTTTGGGGATGATTCTAAAGAAAAAAATTATCCGTACATGGCACCAGATATGTCGGCCATGCTGGAAACTATTCAAACGCTTCGTTCTCAAAATCAAATGCTGCAAGACGGCATGGCTATGCGCGAAGAGCAGCAGGATAAAAAATGGATGCGCGCCATGTTGGTGCAGTTATTAAGTATGCCGATATTGATGGCGGGCAGTTATTTTGGGGCGAAATATGTTTCCGAAAGTCATTTTGAAGGCAAAATGAAACTACAGCAACTCGAACAAAAGATTCTCGATCTTAATCTACAAGGTATTAATAGTTCACCGGACTATTATTCTTATGAAAGAGTGGCGCAGCTTGCCGCGCACTTCGGTATTACCGAACTGGATACGGAAGAGAAAATAAAAGTGTTCTCCTTACAGGAAGGTGCCGCAGGCGCGGAGGCATTGAGATCCCTTATTAATCTCGATCGAGAAACCCTGGGCGCAGATGAGCGCAGCCTGAAATTTATGCGCGAGAGAGCGCAAGAATTGCGCCAAGAAGTGAATCGATTGCTGAAAGAATAATCGCGCTCGCTAATAAATATTTTTCTTACCCGGAAATTTTCCGGCGCGGACTTCCTTCGCGTAACTTGCCGCCGCTTTATCCACCACCGCACCCGCATCACCAAAGATTTCGACAAATTTCGGTTTCGCGCCCGGCGTGAGATTCACCATATCTTCGGTGACGAGCACCTGGCCATCGCACGCGGCGGAAGCGCCGATGCCGATCGTCGGGATTTTTAGTTTCTGCGTAATTTTTTTCGCGACTTCTTCTTTGATGCCTTCGAGTACGATCGCAAATGCACCGGCCTTTTCTACCGCGAGTGCATCGTTGAGTAGCTTGGTGGCGGACGCTGGCGTTTTGCCCTGCACTTTATAGCCGCCCATCGTGTGCACATGTTGCGGCGTGAGCGCGATATGCGCCATTACCGGGATGCCGCGCTCGGTGAGAAATTTAATGGTCGGCGCCATCTCCGCGCCGCCTTCGAGTTTCACCGCGCCGCAGCCGGTTTGTTTCAACACCAGCGCCGCCGCGCGGAATGCGCGCTCGGGTGATGCCTGATAGGAACCGAAAGGCAAATCGACGACGACCAGCGCTTTTTGTGAAGCGCGCACCACCGCCGCGCCGTGCTGCATCATCGTGCGCAGCGTGACAGGCAATGTTGATTCATAATCGTAGAGCACCATGCCGAGCGAATCGCCAACGAGGAGGATGTCGCAATGCCCATCGAGGATACGCGCGATGGGTGCGGTATAGGCCGTGAGCACGACGATTTTCTCTGCACCCTTACGCGCGCGGATTTTTGGAACGGTGAGTCGGGGCTCTTGTTTTTTGGAACGGTATGACATGCGCGCAGAATCGGAAATCAGGCATCAAGAATCAAGGAAATTATCCACCGATTTCAATTTCGATGGGTTTCTTATTGAGCGTGATGGCAATGACCGTGCCTTTACCAAGCTCGCTCATGATATCAAATCGTCCACCCATCAGCTCCACCAGCTTTTTAGAAAGCGGCAGGCCGAGGCCTGTGCCCTGATTTTTGCCGCTATATTCATTGCCGAGCTGGCCGAACGTTGCCATCGCCTTGGAAACATCTTTTTCCGCCATGCCGACACCGGTATCGCGTACTTCAAACGTCACCGTATTTTCCACCAGATTATCATGCGCTGAAAGTGTGACGGTGCCGCCGGGCGGTGTAAATTTTACCGAGTTGGAAAGCAGATTCAGCACCACCTGCTTCAGGCGTTTGGGGTCGATCGAAAGCACGACGTGCTGCGAGGGCAGATTATCGGCAAGATGCACTTGCGCTTCGTCCGCCTTGGGTTTCATCAGGCGTATTGCACTTTTCATCAGCTTGGTAACATCGGTTTCCTGCATCTCCACTTCCAGTTTGCCGGCATCGGCTTTGGAGAAATCCAGAATATCGTTAATGAGCGATAGCAAATGCACGCCGCTGGAATGAATATCGGCAGCATATTCCTTATATTGCGGCACCTGAATCGGGCCCATGACTTCGTCGCGAATGATTTCCGAAAAGCCGATGATAGAGTTGAGCGGCGTGCGTAGCTCGTGGCTGACATTGGCCAGGAATTTCGATTTTTCCACGCTTTCCGCCTCCGCGCGCGCCGCGGATTTCGCAAGCTCCACATTCGCCTCGTGCTGCTTGGAAATAATGTGCTGCGAGCGCCAGGAAGCGAGCGAAAGCACCAGCGCCAATACCAAAAAGACCGCAACGATAATGCCGGTGGCCATCAGCTGTAGATTGAGCGTTTTATCCCAGTAAGGGGTTACATCCTGCACGATTTCGATGACTTCCGTGATGGTTTTGCCATCAGGCCCGGCACGAAGCGGAATGAACGTGCGAATCATATGGCCGCGCAGCATATCGCCTTTGGGGAGCTGAAAATCCGCATCGGTAATCACCGACGTGGCGACCGTGCCGTTTTTAGCCAGCGCGAAACTCACCCCGGCCTGATCATAAATGCTCTTATCGCTAAACACACCGCCTGAAGCAACCAGCCGCTTGGCGTTTAGGTCATATACATCCAGCCGCAGAAGCGGAAAACTCACCGGCATTTCGGCCAGTTTTTGACGAATGAGATTAACGTTAATACAGCCCGGACGCGCCGAGGTTGTGCATAAAGGCCGGGCCAAATCCCTCGTCAATGGCCGCCACACCTGGCCCTCAAAACTCTCCGCATACAATAGGTTATCGCGCTCCGCGATACCCCCCACAATGGCCCCCGCCACATAGGTGCGGTAATACACCCCAATCAGCGCCGACGCGACGCTGATAATGAGCAGACTCAGAATAATAAACTGCTTAAATAGATTCATATCTGAACGCTAACTAGGCTTGGCATGTCGTTGAGTTTCTCGGACTTCCGATGCTCATGTACCAAAGCGTACACTCCGCTTCGGGTTCCTCGAACCTCTGCCTCACTGCCTAACCCTAGCGCGTTCTCCTCCTTTTATTAAACTCTACTATTTTGGCCATCCAGATTGAAGTTTTTGCGTTACGATGCTCACGTACTTTGCTGTACGCTGCGCTTCGTTACTCAAAACTTCGGCCTGGTTGGCACAAACTAGCGAGTTCTCCTCCTTAACCCTCTGTATCTATATATCCTTTAGCCGCAAAAGGGGCAATGCAAAGAAACTTGACCTTGTGGATAAATTGGGTTAGAAGAGCCACCCTTAAAGGCCGAACTCTACTATTTTGGCCAGCTTGCTGGAAATTTTTGCGCGCCGATGCGCACGTACAAGTGAGTACGCTTTCGCTTCGGTGCTAAAAATTTCTGCGCATCTGGCACAAACTAGCGAGTTCGAAAACAAACTAAAGCGGAGAAACGCTATGAAAAGACCCTATCAGCCGAGCCGCCTGGTGCGTAAGCGCCGTCACGGTTTCCGTTCCCGTATGGCGACAAAAAACGGCCGTAAAGTATTGACGGCGCGTCGTGCTAAAGGCCGCAAGCGCCTTTCTGCATAATAAACGCTCTACTAGGCTTTGCGCCTAGCGAGCTTTTTACAACAAGACGCTCTACTAGATTTGGCATTTCGTTGAAGTTTTCGGGCTTCCGATGCTCATGTACTTCTATGTACATTGCGCTTCGGGTCCCTCAAACTTCTGCCTCACTATCCAAATCTAGCGAGCTTTTTACAAATAGACATGCAAACGCTTAAAAACCGCAGCGAATTCCTCCAGGTTAAACAAAAAGGCCGTAGCAAAGCCACACCCAGCGTCGTCGTCCAATATCTGGCGACGGAGGGAGATTTGCGCGTCGGCTATACCGCCACCAACCAGACTTTCGGTAATGCCGTGAACCGCAATCGCGCGCGGCGCGTCCTGCGTGAGGCGGCACGGGCGGTGATGACAGAAAATCTGAAAGCGGATATCGTGCTGATTGGACGCAAGCCGGTGCTGGATACGCCACTTGAAAAAATAAAAGAACAGATCGCGGGGGCGCTTACAGCGCTACAAAAATGAAATTACTGCTGTTGGGCGTGATTCGTCTTTACCAGTTAACGCTCGCGCCGTTTCTGCCGGCCTGCCGTTTTGGGCCGAGCTGCTCGGATTATGCGCGTGAGGCGCTGATTGTGCATGGCCTGTGGCGCGGTAGTTTTCTGGCGGCGAAACGGCTCTGCCGGTGCCATCCGCTGGGCGGCCATGGCTATGACCCTGTGCCACGACGTAAGCAGTAATTCTTGACTCTTGTGGCCACAGGCTTTAGGCCGTAGCGCCATGCAGGATAATCGTAACCTTATCATCACTATCGTACTCACACTTCTGGTGCTGCTCGGCTGGGAATTTTTTTACGCCACGCCCAAACAGAAGGCGCTCGACGAGGCGCGTCTGAAGCAAGCGGAATTACAAACCGAAAAAATTTCGGGCACAACGCCCAATCCGGAAGAGCCGCAAATGTTATTCGCCGTTCCGCGCGAAGAAGCGGTTGCTGGCACTGGACGTGTAAAAATCGTTTCGAAAGAATTGCATGGCAGTATTAATCTGAAAGGCGCGCGCCTTGATGATCTCACGCTTGCGCAATATCGCACGACGATGGATCCCGCGTCGCCGGAAGTGGTGCTGTTCTCGCCCAGCAATACCGAGCAGGTGTATTTTGTGGAGCTGGGTTATTTGGCGAGCGGCGTGGAAGCGCCCGGCGCCAATACTCTATGGCGCGCGAATAAAGCGACGCTCGAGCCCGGCAAGCCCGTCACGCTTACCTGGCAGAATAAACAGGGCATCACCTTTACGCGCACGATTTCGCTCGATGACAATTATCTTTTCACGGTGGAAGAAAAAATCACCAACGCTGGCGGCGCAGCCATAGAGCTTTCGCCCTACGGCATTATTTCGCGCGTGATGCCGCATACCGAACAGCAATTTATTTTGCATGAAGGGCCGCTTGGCGTGTTCGGCGGCGAGCTGGAAGAAGTGGGTTACCGCGAGCTGGTGAAAGAAAGTAAAGAAAGCTTCACCAGCACCGGCGGCTGGATGGGCCTGAGCGATAAATATTGGCTGGGCGCGATGATCCCCGCGCAAGCGGAAACGTATACCGCGAATTTTTCCCATTATTTGCAGGATGGGAAAGATCGCTTTCAAATTGATTATTTAGGCAAGGCAAAACGCATTGCGCCTGGCGAATCCGTCACGCAAACCACGTATGTTTATGCCGGTGCGAAGAAGGTGAAATTACTGGATGCGTACGGCGAGCAGCTTGGCGTGCCGCTGTTTGATCGCGCGGTGGATTTCGGCTGGTTTTATTTTCTTACCAAGCCAATGTTTTATGTGCTCGATTGGTTGAAACGGCATTTGGGCGCGTTCGGTTTGGCGATTCTGGCGATGACGGTTCTTGTTAAACTCGTGATGTTCCCGCTGGCCAATAAAAGCTATAAATCCATGGCGCAAATGCGCCGCCTGCATCCTGAAATTATGCGTCTGCGCGAATTATATAAAGATGATAAAGCGCGTTTGAATAAAGAAGTGATGGGTTTTTATGCGCGCGAAAAAATTAATCCGATGGCAGGATGTTTGCCGACTCTGATTCAGATTCCGGTGTTTTTTGCGCTGTATAAAGTGCTGTTCGTGAGCATCGAAATGCGCCATGCGCCGTTCTATGGCTGGGTGCATGATTTGAGCGCGCCGGATCCAACATCGATTTTTAATTTGTTTGGGCTGCTGCCCTACGATGTGCCGGCGTGGCTGCATATCGGCGCGTGGCCGATTTTGATGGGCATCACGATGGCGCTGATGCAAAAACTCAACCCGCCGCCGGCTGATCCGATACAGAAAAAAGTGTTCGCCATTATGCCGTATATTTTCACCTTTATGTTTGCAACTTTCCCGGCGGGGCTGGTGATTTACTGGACATGGAGCAATTCACTTTCCATCGCGCAGCAATATGTGATTACGCGTATTCTCGATAAAGAAGCGCGCGAAAAGCGCCGTCATGCAAAGGCGGAAAAACGCATGAAGAAAAATAAAAGCTAAACGGTACGTCATTTGACCGGCAGTGAAATTATTGTTTTTGCGCTGATCCTTTTATGCGGTCTGGCGCTCGCGGCGCAGCGTTTGAAAATCGCGAGTCCGATTGCGTTTCTTTTCGGCGGTGTGGCGATTGGTTTTAGTTTGCGGCTGCCGGATTTTCCGATTCCCGCGCATGCAATTTTGCCAATTTTTCTGCCGCCTTTATTGATGGAAGCGGCGTATTTCACCACCTGGCGTGATTTCAAAGCGAATGCACGGCCGATTTCGCAACTTGCTATTGGATTGGTGATTGCAACAACGGCAGCGGTTGCAGCGTTGATAAAATTATTATTCCCCGATGTACCGTGGGCGGCGGCTATTGCGCTGGGTGCGATCGTGGCGCCGCCGGACGCGGTGGCGACGGTGAGTATTTTGAAAACCGTGCGTGTGCCGCGTCGCATTATTGCCATTCTCGAAGGCGAAAGTTTGGTGAATGATGCGAGCAGCTTGGTGATTTACCAATTCGCCGTAGCGGCGCTGCTCACCGGATTTTTTTCGGCGCCACAAGCGGGCGCGCATTTTATTTATATCGCGCTGATGGGCCCGGCGATCGGCTGGCTTTGCGCGCGCATTTTCATTCGCATTTTTCCCTATCTGAAAGATACGAGTATCGAAATTCTGATGAGTTTTCTGCTGCCGTACGCGGCGTATCTGCTTGCGGAACTTGCGCATGCTTCCGGCGTGCTCGCGGTAGTCACAGCGGGGCTGGTGCTCGGTTGGCACGGACCGACTTTGTTTTCGCCGCGCTTCCGTATGACGGCGGAATCGGTGTGGCAAATGGTGGTGTTTATTTTAAATGCGCTGGTGTTTGTGCTGATTGGGTTGGCGTTGCCGTCGATTATTTCGCGGCTCAGTTACACGCCGCAGGAGCTTGCGCTTTATAGCGCCGCGTTGGTCGGCACGGTGATTTTTGTGCGTATGATCTGGGTGCCGTTGCTTGCGTATGGATGGCGTTTTTTGCGACCGAAAATTCGCGCGCGCGATCCTTATCCGCCGTGGCAGAATGTGTTTCTGATCGGCTGGGCGGGTATGCGCGGCGTGGTGACATTGGCAGCAGCGCTTGCATTGCCGCTGACGATCGACGGCGCGCCATTTGCCGAGCGCGATATTTTTATTTTCCTCGCGTTCGTGGTGATTGCGGCAACGTTGCTCGGTCAGGGTTTGCCACTGCCGTGGCTCGTGCGCAAACTCAAATTCCGCAGCGATTATAAACAGGTGGAAGAAGAATGGCTCGCGCGAAAAAAAGCGGTGGAGCGAGCGCTTGTGCGCGTGGAGCAACTCACGGCAGGAAAAGAGCAAATACCGGCCGCGCTCGCGCGTATTTGCGAATATTATAGCGCGCGACTTTCGTCGCTCGGGGACGGGCCGTCAACGCCGCTGACGCCGGACGATTTACCGCGTTTTCATCAGCACCCGCTGATACATGCGGAGCACGAAAGTTGGCAGGATGTGCTGACGCAGGAAAAACAGGTGGTGCTCGAATTGCGCCGCAATTTTGAAATCAGCGACGAAGTGATGCGGTTACTGTTGCAGGAAATTGATCTGATGGCGATTCGTTTTGGCTACAGCAATGTGGAATAATTAGCTGTGCAGTAACAAAAGCAGTGCGCTCAAACTCAGCATGCAAATAAGTGTTGTGATGACGACGGCGGAAGCCGCGAGCGGGCCGTGCGCACCGTGTTGCCGCGCGAGAATATAGGATGATGTGGCGACCGGCAGCGCGGCGTAAATGATGGCAATATCGCGCGTCATGCCTTCGATATTAAGCAGTAAACACGCCGCGAAAACCGCGAGCGGATTGATGGCGAGTTTCAAGAAGGATACGAGCGCAAGATCGCGGCGCGAAGAGGTGATGTGTTCAAGATCAATCGCCGCACCGACAGAAAGTAATCCGAGCGCGATCGACGCTTTGGAAAGAATATCGAGCATATCCTCAGCGTAAAAAAGCGGCAGGCCGGTGAGGTTGACAAAAAGCCCGGCGACCGAACCGATAATGAGCGGATTTTTTGCGAGCGATTTAAAAACGCGCGCGGGATGAAAGGCAGAATGTTGCGCAAAATGTTCCATCACCGCGACGCTTAAAATATTGGTGAGTGGAATGGCGAGCGCGATGATCGCGACATAGGTCACAAGCCCGGCTTCGCCGTACAGCGAAAGAATAATCGGAATGCCGATATAATTATTGAAGCGGATCGTGGCTTGAAAAAATGCGGCGAATTTTTTGCCATCGAGCCGAATGATTTTTTGCGTGAGAAATGCGCAGGCGGAAGTAAATAACATCGCACCGGCGATCACGAGAAGCAGATCAAGCAGGTGATCCTGCGCGGCAAAATCGGCGTGCATAATCGTGCGGAAAAAGAGTGAGGGCAGGAATACGTAATAGGTGATTTTTTCGGCCAGCGGCCAAAAATCCGGCCCAGGCAGGCGGATGCGCTTGAAAAAATAACCCAGCCAAATCACGGCAAAAACGGGAATGACAGCGGCAAATACGGCGTGCATGCGCGGAGTATAAGCGGCGCGTGGCGGGTGGCAAGCAATTAGGCTAGACCGAGGCGAAAAAACGCGTTAAAAAGCCTGCTTATATAAGGAAAGTTATGGCCGAGAAAAAAGGATCGCTGCCTACGATGGTGAATAAGGAGCTGCTCGCGAAAGCCGGCACGCTGGCGGAAGCATTGCCGTATATGCGCGAGTTCGCGGGCGAAACATTTGTCATCAAATATGGCGGCAGCGCGATGGGCGATGATTGCGAAGCGGAGACGTTCGCCGAAGATGTGGTGATGCTCAAACAAATCGGAATTAACCCGGTGGTAGTGCATGGCGGTGGACCGCAAATCGGCCAGATGCTCGAGAAGCTCAAAATCAAAAGCCAGTTTATCGACGGGCTGCGCGTGACCGATAAAGCCGCGGTGGAAATTGTGGAGATGGTGCTGGCGGGGCGGATCAATAAATCGATTGTGACGGCGATTAATCAGGCGGGCGGAAATGCGGTTGGGCTTTCGGGCAAAGACGGCAATTTGATTCAAGCGCGTAAACTACGCCGCACGAAACGCGACCCCGATTCGAATATCGAAAAAATTCTCGATCTCGGTTTTGTCGGCGAGCCGGAAAAAATTAATCCCGAAACCCTTATGGTGTTTGAAGAGTCGGATATTATTCCGGTGATTGCGCCGATCGGCGTGGGCGAAAAAGGCGAAACCTATAATATTAACGCCGATACGGCGGCGGGCGCGATTGCGGCGGCGCTGGCGGCACGCAAATTTATTTTGCTCACCGACGTGCCGGGCGTGCTGGATAAAAAGAAAGAACTCATCAGCAAACTTTCGGTCGCCGAAGCGCGGAAGAAAATTAAAGACGGGACGATTTCCGGCGGCATGATTCCGAAAGTGGAAACCTGCATCGACGCGGTGGAATCGCTTGTCGACGCGGCGCATATATTAGATGGCCGCGTGCCGCATGTGTTGCTGCTCGAGATATTCACCTCACACGGCACCGGCACCATGATTAGCTAACACTCGTCCTAGCGAGTGTTTTTATATTAGTTAGGATTTTTCTGGCGGGCGATGGGATTTATCATCGCGCAGCTGACGCAAATTTTCTTTATAGCTATGTGGCAAGTCGGTATGCGGATTAAATTCCGCGCGATAGTTCTGCGGGTAAGCATGCGGCAGATCGGTGTGTGGATTAAATTCTTCCAGTCTATTCACAAACTTCTTTTCTTGATCACTTATTTTCTTTTCTAGCGCTTCATCTTGCTCTTTGGCTTTTTGCGTGCGCGGATATTTACCCTGCAGGCAATTTAAAATAACCTGCCGGTGATCGTCGATACATTCTTTGATGAATTTTCCTATCACCTGCTCAGGATTTTCAGCCGCATCGAGATAATTGAAAGAAAGTTTCGGGCGATAGCGATCATTCGGAAATTCATACTGGGCACGAATATGGCGAAGCGCGTGGTTTAGTGGATTTGACACTCGAAAAAATTGGACAGTCGAGTTGCTATATTTTGTAAAAGGTGGACTCAAATCATCAGGCACATTGTGCTTTTTGAGGAATGCTTCCTTCGCAGCGCATATTTCATTTTTTAAGCTATAATAGGCGTTGCGACTAGCATCGGAGAGCTGGCCGAGTGCCTGTCCACTTTCTTCTGATTGCAGATAAATATGCCAATCCTGTGCGCCGGTGTGGGTGATATCATATATATGATCAAGGATAAGGCCTGCGCGCGTGTAGGGAGGATCATTTTGTGTTTGCACTGCTTCGGCAATAATTTCGTAATTTCTTTTGAGCAGCGATTCTTTAACCGACTCTTCTATGTTTGGATTTTTAAGCGCATCCTCAATGACATTTAGGAAAAGTTTGCCATGGCGCGCAATGATAGGTAGTTCTATATCTGCCATCTCGCGCAGAAACGCTATTTGCTCTTTGTTAAGAGGAATTTGACGCGTTCTTTGCGCAAGATAATCGCTTACCCCATTTAGAAGAGTAAAATAACTTCCTATTTCTGTTTGCGGCCCCAGTATTGGCGCAAGAAATGTTCGGGTTTTTTCTGTTAAACGCGGCTCCAAAGGCGAGAGGAAAGAGCCTTTCGTCACGAACTCAAACGCTTCCAAAAGCGGAAAACCAATTTGGCGGAGGGTGCGAGTTTCTGTGCCTGAGTAAGGAATATAGGGCAAGTTAATATCTTGTATGAACCCTAAAAGGGACTTTGATTTATCGTTGTAATATGCGGGTGCAGTTGGGAGTATTTCTTTCGCACTCAGGGTAACATCGCCACGCAGTACGGCGGAGATTTGCGCGGCGACGGCACTAAAACCTCTGCGCGTGATTTTCATGCCCGCCCTTACATTCTAATGTTCAACAATCGTATCCGCTGCGATGAGATAACCGCGTGTGTAACCGCCCGAAGATTCGGTATTCATGCCGTGATAGAGATGTTTGGTAGGCACCCAGTACCACGGATTTTTGTGGGCGGCGGTATCGAGAATCAGCACCGAATCGCTCACTTCGTCGTAGGCGCCGACGATAGAATAATGGCCGCCGGTTTTTGCGCCAAACGCCATGCCTTCAAAATTTACCACCAGAATTTTATTGGGATCATTGAGCACTTCTTTGAGGACGCTGGTGAAAAACGGCAGGCCTTGTTCGAGCTCTTCCACTGCGGGCACCATTTTCACTTTCATGTCGTAGGTTTCGAGCATCGCCTTCATTTCATGCAGTTCAAGACCGGGATTAAAATCTTCCTCCGCCGGACGATCATGCTTGCCGCGCAAGCTGGGCGCGATATCGATTTTGCGTTTCACGCGCTCGGTTTTTTCATTGAGCACCGTGAGCTGGGAATAATATTTATACTGAATATGGCGGCCGCCAGGCGTTTCGTAATCGAAGCCTTCCTGATTGGGCACCATGCCGCGGTTGAGGCGCAGCGAATTGAGCACCATCGCCATGCAGGCAACGCCACAATAGAACGGGTTGATTTGCGCCTGATAGGCGTGCGCGATATTAAAG
>CAYPXJ010000002.1:17539-92256 GCA_964414595.1 uncultured Rickettsiales bacterium | reverse complement strand
GGAATATGGAATTGTTCCGGCGGATAAAAATATTTATCATTTTGCACAAGCCTGCCGCGCTGTCGGCGAGCCCATTCTGGATTTGCCGCTGCACGAGATTTCAGTAGGGCGATTGCTAGGTCAGCTTTTTGAGCTCTCACGCGATTTTGAAATGATTTCTCAGCCGCAATTTTTATTGCTGCATAAAACGATCATGATGGCAGAAGGTTTGGGGCGCATGATTAACCCAAAAGTGAATATGTGGAAATTGGCCGAGCCACTGATACGCGAATGGGCGGTAGTAAATCTTGGCCCGCGCGCCCAAATAAAACAGCGGCTAGAAGATTTTCGCGAAGTGGGCGACCATCTGCGCATGCTTACAAATACCATAAAAACAGCAAACATGATGATTACACCCGAGGGCATTCGTATTCATGCGGATACGCTCAAAGTCTTTACAGCCCGCTCTAAAGGCTTTAAATGGTGGCATATCGTTCTGGTTGCGCTACTCGGCGGCGTAGTAGGCGCGCAGCTAATGCAAAATGGGTGGTTCCATGGCTGAAACAAAACATATTTTACTCATTATTAGTGGCTCTATCGCGGCAGTAAAATCTTATGATTTGATACGCGGTCTGCGCGCAAAAAATATGGAAGTGACGTGTGTGCTTACCAAAGGTGGTGGGCATTTTGTTACGCCTATGGCCTGTTCTTCGCTGACCGGCAGACAAACGTATACGGAGCTTTTTTCGTTGAGTGATGAAGTGGAGATGGGGCATATCGCGCTCTCGCGTGCAGCAGACTTAATCGTCGTTGCGCCGGCTAGTGCGGATATTATCGCAAAGATGGCGCATGGTCTTTGTGATGATTTGGCTACCACGCTCTTACTTGCAACAAATAAGCCCGTGTTTATTGCGCCCGCGATGAATGTAAAAATGTGGGAACATCCTGCTACTATACGCAATGTGAAGCAACTGCGTGAAGATGGAATTCAACTGATTGATCCGGAGAATGGTGATTTAGCATGCGGTGAAAAAGGTGAAGGACGTATGGCGGAGCCGGAGGCCATTATCAGACGCATTGCAGATGCTTTTAAGCAAAATGCGATGGTAAAAAAAAACCTGAAAGGTTACCGCGCCCTGGTGACGAGTGGCCCGACCTATGAAGCAATTGATCCCGTGCGCTACTTAGCAAACCGCTCTTCGGGAAAACAGGGGCATGCGATAGCAACGGCGCTCTCTGAAGCTGGAGCTGAAGTGACGCTCATTTCCGGCCCAACCAATCAACCCACGCCCCCAGGCGTGATTCTCAAGAAAGTTGAATCGGCAGAAGAGATGTTTGAAGCATGTCTTAAAGTACTGCCGGTAGATATCGCGGTTTGTGCGGCAGCGGTATCGGATTGGCGGCCTGAACAAAAGGCGGCAAAGAAAATGAAACGCCAACAAAATCCAAATCTCGCATTTAATTTTATGCAGAACCCGGACATCTTACAGGAACTCAGCCGTCGCGAAGAACATCGCCCGGATTTGGTGATCGGTTTTGCGGCCGAAACAGATAATGTGATTGAAAATGCGCGTGAGAAGCATGCGCGAAAAGGGTGCGATTGGTTGTTAGCGAACGACGTATCGGGCAATCAGGTTTTTGGCGCTGAGATGAACAAAATTTATTTTTTAAATGGTGAAAAAGAAATTGCCTGGCCGGAACTTTCTAAACGCGCGGTGGGTGACAAATTAGTAGAAGAAATCGCGCAGCATTTTTCAAACGAATCAAAAGCAAAACGTAATGGATTTCCTAAATTAAGGATGGTGTAACATGGTAAAAATTGCCCTAAAGCAGTTGCCTCATGGCAAAGATCTTCTAACGCCTGCTTATGCAACTTCGCATAGCGCAGGGATGGATTTACTCGCTGCAATTGAACAGGATATCCTACTGAAGCCGGGTGAACGTAAACTTATTCCCACCGGAATCTCTATGGCGTTGCCGGATGGTTATGAAGCGCAAGTGCGTCCACGCTCTGGTCTTGCTCTAAAAAATGGAATTACGGTACTAAATACACCGGGTACGATTGATGCAGATTATCGTGGCGAAGTGGGTGTAATTCTCATTAACCTGAGTCAGGAAAATTTTGCAATTCAGCGTGGTATGCGTATCGCGCAGATGATTATAGCTCCCTATATTCAAGCAGCGTGGCAGGAGGTAGATGTATTACCCGAAACTGCACGCGGCGAAGGTGGTTTCGGTTCAACCGGCGTTCAAAATTCAGAAGTACGTAATCAGAAAAAGTAATGGAAATTTTCTCACGCAAAATTGTAAGTGCAGTAGAAGCGGTAATCTACATTGCTTGCCATCCCGGTACGGAGCCAGTGCGCAGCCGTGATATTTGCGCTTATCAGGATGTGCCGTTGCGTTACTTGGAACCAATGTTGCAAAAGTTGGTTCGTGCAGGAATTTTGCGTGGTGTAAGAGGGCCAAAGGGTGGTTATCTATTGGCAAAAGAGCGCCGCAAAATCAAAATGACAGATATTGCTGAGGCACTACAAAACGGTGAAGGAGGTGACCCACTGGCAGTCAGAAGTGATTTACGTAAAAAAATTACGGAACCTATCTGGCTGAAATGCAAGGCAGCGGCAATCGAGCCTCTAAATGGCTTTTCGCTGCAAGATCTCGTGGATAAAGCAATAAATCTCAAGCTGGATGCGCTGGAAAAGCCCAAATCTGATTTTACGATTTGAACACGTAAAAAGGCCGAAAAACGGCTTTATTTTGTAGAATTAATGGTGTAGTCACAAACCACGGCACACACCGACTCACTTACATTTTAAGGAGAGATTTATGGCACAAGCTGCTATCCAAGAGAAACCGACGGTTCACTATCGCACAGAAGGCCGCGGCAAAATTTATAATAATATCATTGAAACCATTGGCGATACACCCATCGTACGCTTAAATCGCCTGGCTAAAGAAGCTGGATGCGTGGCAGACGTAGCGGCGAAACTTGAATTTTTTAATCCACTGGCTTCCGTTAAAGATCGTCTTGCACTCGGTATGATTGAGGATGCAGAGGCCCATGGTATCATCAAGAAGGATACGGTGCTCGTGGAACCTACTTCAGGCAACACCGGTATCGCACTTGCATTTATTTGCGCTGCAAAGGGAATCCAACTCATTCTTACGATGCCGGAAAGCATGTCGGTCGAGCGTCGCAAAATGTTAAAGTTTTTAGGCGCACAGCTTGAGCTCACGCCCGCTGCAAAAGGCATGAAAGGTGCGATTGCTCGCGCGGAGGAAATTATTGCAAGCAATCCGAAAGCCATCATGTTGCAGCAATTTAAAAACCTTGCCAATCCTGTTATTCACGCACAAACAACGGCCACAGAAATTTGGAATGATACTAAAGGCAAGATTGATGTTTTTATTTCGGGTGTAGGTACCGGTGGAACAATCACGGGCGTTGCGCAAGTACTTAAAGCCAAAAATCCTAAGATTAAAATTATTGCTGTGGAGCCTGAAGACAGCCCGGTGCTTTCCGGTGGTCAACCAGGACCACATAAAATTCAAGGTATTGGCGCGGGATTTGTGCCAGACATTTTGGATCGCAAACTTATTGACGAAGTAATTACAGTTGGTAATGAAACGGCATTCCAGACAGCGCGTAAAGCTGCCAAGTTAGATGGTCTTGCAGTCGGTATCTCTTCTGGAGCAACGCTAGCCGCCGCGCTGGAAGTGGGTGCGCGCCCTGAGATGAAAGGCAAATTAATTGTAACGGTGGTTGCAAGTTTTGCTGAGCGCTACCTTTCAACCGACTTGTTTGCCGAAGCCTAATTTGGAAAATTTCTCGCAACGCCGGTATGCCCGCCAGATAAATCTGCCGGAGATTGGCGAGGCGGGCCAGAAGAAACTGGCGCAGGCCAAAGTGCTGTTAGTAGGAGCGGGTGGAATTGGTTCCCCTTGCGCACTCTATTTGGCTGCCGCAGGCGTAGGCACCGTTGCGATAGCGGATCACGATCGAGTGGATATTTCCAATCTGCAACGTCAGATTCTCTTTGAAACAAACGATATTGGAATCGCAAAAGTCCAAAGTGCAAAAGCAGCGCTTGAAGATTTGAATCCAGATGTCGTTATTGAGGCTTTGGAAATAAAAATCACCCCTCAAAATGCGGAAAATTTAATAAAGACATATGATGTGATCGTGGATGGCAGCGACAATATCGAAACACGTTTTCTGATTGCTGATATATGCGCGCGGTTAAGCAAAACTTTAATTTCCGCCTCAGTTCAGGGCTTCATGGGTATGATCTCTACATTCAAAAATGAGATAGAATATCGAGATATTTTTCCCGAACCACCACCTGCTGACACAATGCCAAACTGTCGTGATAACGGCGTGCTGGGCCCGGTAGCAGGCGTAATAGGAACGTTTGCAGCGGTTGAAGCGATCAAAGAAATAACGCAGATTGGGCAATCACTTTGTGGAAAATTGCTGCGCTACGATGCTCTCAAAGGCGAAGTAAAAATCAGCCATATTCGCGCGACAAACAAGAGCGCAGCGTGATGGCTCGTCAACCTACTATAACTCCAGAGCTTCAATATATCCGGGATGTTTTCGCGCCGGAAGACGATCTGCTGAAAGAAATTTGCTCGGCACTAGATCGGTTGGGCTTAAGTTTTATGCATATCGGCCCGGACGAGGGTAAGCTATTAGCTACCCTACTTTCTCTGATTCAGGCAAAACGCGTTGTAGAGATTGGTACCCTCGGTGGATACTCTACTCTCTGGATAGCAAGAGCCCTTCCAGAAAAGGGGCAGGTATTTACACTGGAAAAAGATGCAAATATGGCAAGTTTTGCGCGAAACATTTTCGCCAAGTCAGATTGTGCTGAACGTATTACGCTTATTGAAGGTGATGCACACGAAACTTTATTAAGTCTAGATATTGTAGCGGACGCCATTTTCATTGATGCGGACAAAGCCGGTTATCCTTTTTATCTTGATTGGGCCGAAAAACATGTAAGAAAAGGTGGCCTAATCATAGGCGATAACACCTTTTTACACGGCGAAGTTTTTCTCGAAGAACCCAAAAAGCAATCAGCAAGCAAACATCAGGCTATGCGAGAGTTTAATCAGCGGCTGGCCGATTCCTCAAAATATCAATCGATACTGATACCAACGTCAGAAGGTATGACGATTGCGATAAAAAAATTCTAAGCACCGCTTGAAATTTCCCAGGGATAAACTAGATAAGCCCTATGACAAAAACGGCAAAAATAGAGAAAAGCGAGACGCGGAATTTCGACGCAGAGGTGGGAAAAATTCTCCAGCTCATGATTCATGCTCTTTATACTAATAAAGATATTTTTCTGCGTGAACTTATCTCAAATGCGTCAGACGCTTGCGATAAACTTCGTTATCAAGCGCTTACAGATGCTTCACTTATGGAGGGAGATCAAAAACTTGCTATACATATTCGTTTTGATCCAAAAGCTTCCACCATCACCTTAAGTGATAATGGGATTGGAATGAGTAAAGAGGAGCTTGCAAGTAATTTAGGCACGATTGCACGCTCAGGTACGCAAGAATTTTTAAAAACGCTTTCAGGCGACGCAAAGAAAGATACCCAGCTTATCGGACAATTTGGCGTGGGTTTTTATGCAAGCTTTATGGTAGCGGACCGTGTGCAGGTAATTTCACGTCGCGCGGGTGAAAACAAGGCTCATTTATGGGAATCGGATGGCCAGGGAACCTATGTAATCTCGGATATGCAGGCAGCACAGCGTGGCACCCAGATCGTTTTGCACATACGTGAAGATGCAAAAGAATATCTTGATAAACATCGATTAAAGCACATCATAAAAACGTATTCTGATCATGTGGCGTTTCCCATTTCTCTTTCCGATGGGGAGTCAACAGAGGAGGTCAATCAAGGGGCTGCACTTTGGTTGAAGAGCAAATCGGAAGTAAGCGAACAGCAATACAAAGAATTTTTTACACATGTGGCTCATATGCCAGGTGAACCGTGGCTCACCTTGCATAATAAAAACGAAGGTACACTGGAGTTTACCAATCTGCTTTTTATACCCCAGAAACGGCCTTTTGATTTATATCATCCTGAGCGTGCCCGACGAGTTAAACTCTATGTGAAGCGGGTGTTCATTACAGATAAAGATATTGATATTGTGCCGCAATGGCTTCGTTTTCTGCGAGGCGTTGTGGATTCTGAAGATTTGCCCCTCAACATCAGTAGAGAAACTCTTCAGCATAATCCCATTCTTACGAAGATTCGTAAAGCCGTTACAAAGCGTGTTCTTACAGAACTCAAAAAGAAGGCAGAAAACGATCCAAAATCATATGAAATATTCTGGCAGGAATTTGGTGGCGCAGTAAAAGAGGGTCTTTGCGATACGCTTGAAGACAAAGAAGCTATTATTGAAATTTGCCGTTTTCATTCTACGCACGGCGAAGAGCTTACTAGCCTCGATACCTATATCGCTCGTATGCCCAAGGAACAGGAAGATATATACTACCTTACAGGTGATTCCCTAGAAGAGCTTCGTAAGCATCCGCTTCTGGAAGGGTTTACGACACGTGGCGTCGAAGTATTGCTGCTGTCTGACCATGTGGATGATTTTTGGACGGTTGTTTTCCCAGAATATAAAGAAAAGAATCTAAAATCCATCACCCGATCGGGCATTGATCTTTCTAAAATTTCTTCCAATCCAACAGAAAAAACAGCCCAGTCTGAAAATCTCGATGGTTTGGTGAATTATATAAAGCAGATTCTTGGTGAACAAGTCGCAGATGTACGAATAACCACAAAATTGGCGAGCACGCCCGTATGCTTAGCCGCATACGAGAAGGGCATGGATTTTCGTATGGAGCGGTTTTTAGCTGAGCAAATGCAGATACAAGGAAAGTCGGCAAAAATACTCGAAATAAACCCAGAGCATGGGGTGATAAAGTCTCTCGCAAAACGTATTACAGAAGAAAAAACAGACGACAAAACAGCCGATATCGTGCACTTGCTCTATGCACAGGCGGCTCTTTTTGAGGGTGAGCAACCTGCTGATATAAAAGGATTTTCTTCCCGTCTGAGCGCGCTTATCGCCCGCGATTTATAAGTTTTTCAAGAATTTAGCAAACTGTCATGAATTTGTAACATTCCGCACGTAGAGTGATACTGAAAGCACTCTGTATTAGGGGTTATGAATTATGGCTGAAGAAACAAAAAAAACGGATGAAGTGGTAAGTACCACGCCGACACCAGAAGAAGTATCGCCGGATACAAAAAAAGCGGAAGCCGAGCTTGCCGCAGAAAAAGCCCGCGCTGAAAACGCAGAGGCGAGCCTAGCAGAAATGCAGAAGCGCATGAAGGAGGATGAAGTCCGTAAATATTCCGATGTGCATACTTTTCCGGAATTGAAAGAGGGCCGGGAAGAATACGCCAACACCTATAGTGCAAAGTTCAAAGAAATTTACGCGCAGAAAATTGAGCAGGCAATTCTCGACCGCGACAATGATTATAAAAATAAAGTAGCTGAGTCTGGCTATGAGAACGCTCTTGCAGAAAAGAATGCACTTTATAAAGAGCGTACGGTCCGATTTGGGAAATGGGCGGGCGTAGCAGTGACGGTAGCGGTCGCAACCACGATAGGTTTACCGCTTGTTGCCGGTGCATTAGGTTTAGGCGCGGGCGCTCTTGGCGTTGCGGCGGGTGCAACTGCTTTATCATCCACTATAATGACGGGAGCCACACTTGCTACCGTTGTTGCTGGCAGCATTTTGGGATATCGCTTAGGCGGGAAATTAGCTGAGCGTTATCCGTTCAAATCAACCGATATAAAAGGTCTTCATAGTCTTACTAAGACGCAATTAGAAAAGGAGATGAAAACTCTCCACCAAAAACTAGTTCCTGAAGTGCATAAGCAAGTATTGTTGGAAATGGCAAATGATGCGGCATCTAGAATTACGCTTAGCGATAAAACCAAAGAAGACCGCTATGTAGAAAAATTCAAATATAATTTCGTGCTGCATATGAATGAAATGCTGCGCGGCGAACACGGCGCAGAAATATCAAATTCAATGAAGGCCGCATTTGTTGCTCACGATAAATTTGAAATGGAGCGGTTTGATATAGTGGCTACCAAGGCTTTCAATACAGTGGGTAAAGACTCCATGGCAAGATTAGCTGAAGAGGGCAGTAAGCCCGTCACAGGTTATTTTGCGCGCGTCATCAAAGAAGCGGAATTGCATGCGAAAAAGAAAGATCCTTCTACAGAAAAAAACCATAAAAAAGTCGAGGCAGAGTTAGCGGCTGCGTATGCTGCCTATGTAAATGATCCGACCGATCCCGAAGTAGTTAATAAATGGAAATTGGCACAAATCAAAAGGGCCGTAGTCGTAGATGGAATGGATCCTACGGATGCGCAGGAAAAATACCGCATGGATTCTAAAGCGAAACTAGATGAAGACGGAAAGCCGGCGGAAACCGTTGCAGAACGTCTGCGCCGCGGTCAGCAAGAAAGAGAACTTGCACAGCTTGAGCATGACCTTGAGAAAATTAAAGGTGGCGGCGATAAGGAAGAGAGAGAATTTGCACGTGAGATGCAACGAAGAAAATTAGATATTGAAGCGAAGCAAGCAGAGCGCGCTGCTGAAGCACAAATTGCGGAAGCAAAAGCCAGATCAGATGAAGCAAGAATGCGTTTAGCAGAAACACAAGCACAAAAGCAACCGGGTGGTAATAATGAATTGTTGGGATTGGTAACAACCCTCACCATGAAGCAATTAGTACGTCAATTAGGCGACGAAGGTGCATTAAAAGATCTCAGAGACACAGCGCAAAAAAAGCAGCGCTTTACAGTAAAAGCAGATGGCAATGTTGAAGAGCAGCGCGCTGTTTAAGCTTCCGCTTGAGCCTAGGTGAATTTCATTATATAGTAAGAGTCAGGCAGGTAGCCAACAAGATGTTGTAGTTTTTACTTGCCATCAAAAAATAAACAGGTAGTTTGACGCAATGGCAAAATTCAAACATCCGGCACACGCGTTATTAGTAAAAAAAATCATCGGCACCACCGAGAAGCCGAGCCAGCAAAAAAGATTCAATCTACGTTCTCTCTTTCCATTTAGCCGCCACTCCACAAAAATTTCTGCACTACAATCTGAACTTGATCTGCTCACTTCCTATTCCGCGGATACGATCTATCGTCTGCATTACGAAACGATGCATTACGATTATGTGAGCCCTTCGATCACGCGTTTGCTCGGATTCTCACCGCAGGAAATGAAAAAATTAAATTTCCGCGAATTGATTTTGGAAACGCGTATTGTCACCAACGGCATGAAGGCGGTGGAATCGTATGACGATCTCGAACGCCAACGCAAAGAAGGCGATGTGAATAAATGGCAGGCCGATTATTTAGTGCGCACGAAAGACGGTCGCAAAATTTGGGTTTCCGATATTTCGTATCCGTGGTTTGACGATCGTGGCAAAATTATTGGCTCGATTGGTTCGCTGCGTGACATTACTGAGCGTGTTCAGGTAGAAAGTGAAATTAAGGAAGAGCTGGAGAAGCTCACCAATATCGACGCGTTGACGGATCTGGCGAATCGCCGCGAATTTTTTTATCGCCTCGACCATGAAATGAAACGCATTCGCCGCAATCAGAGCGAGGTGTCTATTCTTGTGATCGATATTGATCACTTCCGACGTATTAATGAGCAATTTGGGCATGATATTGGAGACGCCGTGATTATGCAGGTGGCCGATATCATCCGAAAACAGTTACGTGAGACCGACCTGGCCGCGCGTATAGGGGGAGAGGAATTCGGGGTGTTCTTACCGGACACCCCGATTGAGGGGGCCTATTGGGTCGCCGAACGAATTCGTCTTTCTATCGCGAAGGCGCTCATGATGGTGGGTGCGGATAAAACGCCTGTTGGTGTAACGGTTTCGATTGGCGCCGCCACGGCAACAGTGCACGATGAATTGGATGCGACTGAAATTTATAAAATGGCGGATACGCGTTTATACATCGCTAAACACACCGGACGTAATCAGGTATCGGTGGACGAAATTCTGCAAACGCATTAACGCTTAGTTCACGGTACTAAGCTGGCGAATAATCAGATTCGCCATAACTTCATCTGCTTTACGATAAGCAACACAGATAACCCAAAGTGCTTTTGCACGTTCTTTGCTAGCTCGAATACGGCCCTGCATTTCCTTGATTTTTTTCTGTACTGAACTGGTCTTTTTCATCGTCATCTCTCCTTGTTTCCGATTAGTCTAATTTAGCTTAATTTTCAGTTAAAGTCAATACTAATAGTATAGTTGACTATATTAAAGTTTTATTACAAAATGACTCTTAGGGAGGTAAAAATGGTCGCAATCGAGCAAATTCGGGCTGCTAGAGCCCTCTTAAACTGGAGCCAAGAAGATTTAGCCAAAGCTGCCGGTCTTTCCAAGCCCGCCTTGGCCAATATTGAGCGGGGCACTTCCATGCCCAGAATAGATACTATTCAATCGCTACAGGTGGCCCTTGAAGAGGGTGGTGTGGAATTCACAGAAGGAACCGGCGTAAGGTTACGGGGTGAAATTCTTAAAGTAGAAGTATTTGAGGGCAGAAATGCGCTTTTCCGCTTGTGGGAAGATCAATTTGAAACACTCAAAAAGACGGGTGGCGAGAGGCTATTTTTCGGCGTTGACGAAAGACGAATTGACGAACTCGCGGGTGATAAATTCTTTCGTCAAATGATGGAGAAATTTAAAAAGCATAACATTACAAGCCGCATTCTTATTCAGGACGGGGATACTTATTTTGTTGAACCGGTTTCGCATTACCGCTGGATATCTCGGGAGCTATTTGAACAAGTGCCTTACTGTGTTTACGCAAATAAATACGCGATTAATATTATGCGAAATAAAACACCGAAGATTGTTCTGGTTGAAAATAATGATATCGCAAAAAGTTACCGGCAACAGTTTGAGCATGTATGGTCACAAGCTAAGATCCCGGCAATAAATCCTTCTCGTTAGATGCCAGACGCGCAGTACGAAGACTGGAAGCCCAAAACGTGTCTAGTGGCTGGCAGCCAATATCTCTCTTAAAATTATCTAAAGTCATCGTTTCAGAACCGCCGAAGTCGATATGACGTATCTGCGGAAACATCTGCCTCAATTCTTGTAAAAAAGACCAGAGTATAAAACGGTGGGTTTGTTCCATATGATGAGGGTCATTTACAATGGATGAAACATACTCTGGTTTATGATGACTAAAGCCGGAATAGATTGCAAAGCGGGTTCCGTTTTGCGAAATGTCTTCACTTGCAAAGTAGCCGATAGGCAAGTTTTTGCCCGAGGGCTTATGCTGTAAGGTTGCGAGCTTGCAGAAAGCGCGCGCATGCCTACGTTCCCCCTCATTCTCAAGCATGACATTTCGGTAGAAAGATTGACTAATATCATCCTGAAAATAATCGCCAACCAACGCACCTGCAGACTTTAGGTTCGTAGGTGACAGATCGTGCCAATCAAGGGTTATTTGGTTTTTATCAAAGAAAGTGGCAATGCGCTTTTTACGCTTTGAGGTACGCGTTGTAATATTGCCCTGAAATTCGGTGGAAACTTGAGTAGCATCCAGCAGGCGATGGCCGAATTCTTGATCGTCGGAAACAATAAAAGAAGGCATACGGTAGCCTTGCAATAAACGTTGTTGCCATGGCGTAAAATCCATTTCAAGCCATTGGATATTTTCAGGTTTTATAATCGCATCCAGATTTGTTTTAACGTTCAACGCTTTCCTATCTTCCAGATTAAGGTGACGCACAAATAACAACAATCCAGGAAGGGCTTCTTCTACTTTCTGGCCGAATCGGCCAAGTTCTTCGGTAAGAAAATCGGCTTCTGCCTGGGGAGCTATAACCACAAGAGCCGTAAAGCCTGGCTTAGGTTGGTAAGCTGCAATACGGATGCCAAAAGTAATATGATTATCATGATAAAGCATGCCTTGAGGAAATGCTTTGCTAGGCATGCTAGGGTCTTCCGGCCGGCAGCTTGAACGAAGCCCTAAATAACTAAAACCGTAATTATTGTTTTTTCGGCGATTAATGCTTTCAATGGCGTTAGAATCCAAAGGAATAATTGAATGCGGAAAAAGCTTTAATAGCTTTGATTCGACTTCTTGCCGACTGTAAGACACTAAAACCCCAAACCTTATGTAATAAAAACTAAATTACACTTGATTCTTAGGGCTTTCCAGACTAAATCTCCGCACTCTTAGTGGCAAACCGGCCCTAGATGGTCCAAGCTTACATCAATAACCGGTTTGATACGGTGACGCGGGGTAGAGCAGCCCGGTAGCTCGTCAGGCTCATAACCTGAAGGTCGGAGGTTCGAATCCTCCCCCCGCAACCAAGTCAACCAAACAACAACTCCTTGATTTACAACGTTTTATCGCGCTATCGGCGCTTGCCTATTTTCTCGAAAAACCCCCTGTGATATACAAAAAATAGCTCGCACAAACCTCGCACAAAATCGCACAAGAGGAGGAGGGGATGGAAAGGCATCGAATTTTAGGGAATAAAGTCAGCCTTTACCGGCGCAGAGACGGCGGCAAATGGCATTGCTCCACTTCGTTCAATAATCAGGAATTTCGTAAGAGCACGAAGGAGACTAGTCTTGCCCGCGCAAAGGACGTGGCAGAAGACTGGTATCTCGAACTGTGCGGTAAGAAACGGGCAGGCGAATTACATAAAGGCAAACCCTTTACGGAAGCGGCGGCGGCGTTTGAAGAAGAATATGAAGCCATCAACCGCGGCCACCGTAGCCAGAAATGGATTCAGGGTCACAAAGACCGCATCCGCCTGCATCTTATGCCGTTCTTCGGTGACAAAAGCGTGAACCAGGTCACTTCGGGCCTGTGGCAGGAATACCGTGTGCATCGGATGACGGAGCCGAAGCCCGATGAGTCGGTTCCTTTGCCGCCCACGGATAAGGAACCGAAACCCTGGAAGCCACCCGCCCGCAAAACGCTCCATAACGAAATGGTCACTATGAATATGGTGCTGAAAACATCGATGCGGCGCGGATGGCTGGAGGTACTTCCTGATCTGTCCGATCCTTACCGGCGTCAAAGCAAGGTAGAACACCGGCCTTGGTTCACACCGAAGGAATACGAGCAACTCTATCAGGCGACCCGTGACAACGCGAAGAATCCGAAGAGCAAAGGCCATAAGTGGTATGCCGAACAGCTACACGACTTTGTGCTTCTCATGGCGAATACGGGGCTGCGTCCTGATGAAGTGAAGTATGTCGAGTTCCGCGATGTAGAAATTGTCGATGATGAATATTCCGGTGAGAAGATTCTCGAAATCGGAGTACGCGGAAAGAGGGGTGTCGGCTATTGCAAGAGTATGCCCGGCGCGGTGCGTCCGTTCGAGCGACTGCGTGATCGGCAGCGCCCGGTACACGTCATCTCGGAAGATGCTGAGGGCAAAGAAATAGAAATAATCCAGACGCGGCCGACGCAACCGACAGACCGGCTCTTTCCGAGTGAGTACAAAAAAATGTTTAACCGGATTCTCACGGAGAAGAATATAAAGCTGGATCGAAATGGCAAAGCCCGCACAGCCTATAGTCTGCGCCACAGCTATATATGTTTCCGGCTTTTGGAAGGCGCGGATATTTATCAGGTGGCGAAGAACTGCCGTACCAGCGTCGAAATGATTGAAAAACACTACGCGGCGCACCTGAAAGATATGATCGATACCTCCTTGGTCAATACCACACGCAAAAAACCGGAGCCTAAAAACAAAAAGACTAAGAAGAATCAAGCCAGGGAAAAAGTTCCGGCTTAACCTTATCCCGTCAGGCTCAAGGGGAAGCCTGCCGAGCCGCCAGTAGCCAGCCCGTGGGGCATTTTGGCGCTGGACGGGAAGCACCGCCAGCAGTCTGGAAGCAGACAATGCAGTGCCTATTGCAGAAATTCACTTCAAAGATATATAAGCATCTTCATGCCCAGTAGCATTAATACCGTAAAGATTCTCCATCTCGAAATTGCATGTCGTGGAATGAAAGAATTGCTTCACGCCAGGATGACGGAAAATTTTGCAATTCGTCACTTAGAGTTTTTAGTAAATAATTATGCGAAACAAAAAATTGTCGGCAAGTTAAGCCCCGATTATGCAGATGAATATCCTCTATGGTCAAAAGCGGCGTTAGCTGCAAAGAAAGCTAATCCGAATCTAAAATATGGGCAATACTTGCGTGTAGAACACGGCACACCCCGACGCCGGTTTGCAAGACTGGTATATGAAGCATACCAAGAAGGCAAACTCACCCAGGATTGGATGGATAACCATTGTGGAACTTTGTGGAAGGTGGCCGTAATCACGCATGAGGAAGATAGACGGCTCAATATGGTTGCCAAAAAAATATTCAAGACACCGGAAGAAAGGTGGGCGGCGGCGGATATTGAGTTTTAGTCCATGTCGCAGAGTTTTCTCAATTACTTTCTATAGCCGATTTCTTCCTATTCTCTCCAGTCCGCTTGTTCCACACTCTCCGCCTTTCCCCGCTCCCGGTTTTTGCATTGCGCCGGTGGAGTGACTGATTCCCCTGTGCGTTCTTTTGTTATGTCACGCTGCTTTTTCACGTCCTTTGCATGAGAAGCTGAAGCCGCCGACGTGCCGGTAAACCTGCCAACACGGTTTCCACTGCGTAGAGCCTCCGAGTTTCGGTTGACCGGTGCGCTTCGCCCCGTCTCAGGCGGCCTCTTTTCGCTCTCATAAGGACGCACTTCCGCATCCTTATAAACAAAGGAGAACGAACATGAGCAATACAGAAACACAAACCACCAACGGCAACGCGCCAACCCACATCGCGTATCAGGTGCGCGAAGGGAACCCGAAAGCCTACTGGACGCGCATCGGCGCTGCCTGGGCGCATAAGGACGGCAAAGGCTTCGGCCTCCAGCTTGATTCCATCCCGCTCGATGGTCGGATCACGCTTCGCGTCGCATCCGAAAATCAATAGCCCGCAACCTCTGGGCGGGCCTTGTGTCCGCCCAGAAATTTCATGGAGCCGTTATGACTGCAAAACCTGACGTTTACAGCAAAGTTACCAACAAAATCATCGCCGATCTCGAACGCGGCAATCTCACCTGGATAAAGCCCTGGCAATCCGGGCATGGGCTGGTCGGTCGTCCACTTCGCGCTGCCGGAAAACCCTACCGGGGCATTAATATCCTGATGCTTTGGGCATCTGCAATCGAAGCCGGTTTTCACAGCCCGTTCTGGATGACCTACAGGCAGGCCGCAGAGTTTGGCGGCCAGGTGCGTAAAGGCCAGAAAGGTTCGCTGGTCGTTTATGCCGATACGTTCACCCGCTGCGAAAAAGACGAAGCAGGCGAAGACGTGGAAACCACCGTCCCGTTTATGAAAGGTTACACGGTGTTCAACGCCGAGCAGGTAGAAAATCTGCCCGGACATTTCTATCCGAACCTTGCGCCGGTGAAAGTGGCGCGCATGGAAGAGGCAGAGCGATTCTTCGCCGCAACCTCCGCCAGTATTCACCACGGCGGCGACAAAGCCTATTACAGCCCTTCCAGGGACATCGTACAAATGCCACAGTTAGAGCGGTTCCGCGATAGCGAAAGCTATTACGCAACGCTTGCTCACGAGATGACGCACTGGACGTCGCATAAATCACGCCTCGACCGCGAGCTTGGCGGTAAACGCTTCGGCGACGCCGGTTATGCAATGGAAGAACTCGTGGCAGAAATCGGCGCGGCGTTTCTTTGCGCCGACCTCGGTATCACGCCGGAGACGCGCGAGGATCACGCAGCCTACGTTGCTTCGTGGCTGAAAGTGCTGAAAGACGACAAACGTGCGATTTTCACGGCAGCCAGCCATGCGCAAAAAGCGGCGGATTACCTGCATGGGTATCAGAACCAAGAAATAGACTAAATTTTTTACGCGCTTATGCGGCTATTCTGCGTTTTTTTACTATATCAGGAATGTACTTATTTTTGCTTTTAGAGTCTGCAAAACCTAACCTAACGTATATATCTCCACCTATTCCTGGGATTACGTTACCCTCTTCATCCCGTTTGTCATCTTCGGCGAAGTAAATGTATTCAAATTTTTCTGAAATGTTTTTATCGAATCCTGCCTCAAGTTTTTCTTTTGATTCCGAGTAAATTACAGGAGCCACCACATAGATTTTTTCCGGCATAGAGTCTTGTATGAGATCGGTTAAATTTGTTCTTACAACACATGCTCCTGATATAATGGACTTTATAATTACTAATGCTTTGACAGGGGCCGAAGATTTTTCTTTGTACCGTCGAATAATGGGGGCAACTTTTAGATTAGCCAAGTCAAAAGGTGAAAACCGTTGGTTCCAGAAACATGCAAACGAAATTTTATGTGACGTTTGTAATTTCTCTATTATGCCCTTAGCCAGAAAATCTGCATCCTCTACCGTACACGCTACATATAAGTCTTTAAAATCTTTGGGGATTTCGCTGTCTAAGGCTTTACCTAATTTCTCACCTAATTTTAATAGCAAATCTTTGTAACTATCTACTGAGCATTTTTTATCTGCAAGTGCCTCTAGGTATTCCCTAGTTTTTTTATCTGCTAATTGTGTGTAGTTTCTACTCATATAGAAGCGCCTCTATGGCATCAAAATCTTTGGGTTTAGTGTGCCTTATGTGCTCTAGAAATTCTTTGAAGCTAGCATTATCACAAGTGTACAGTAGATTTCCAGAGTCTAATCCATCTTTATATGACCAATAAAATAGGCCTTTCTCAACCCAATAGGAAAATCCTGGTACAGCTCGAAGTATATCTTCTACATCGGCTGGTATTGGCTCAACTGGTTCCAAAGCCCGTATATAAGAGGGATTAGCCGCCTCTTTTGCACGTTTCAATAGCTCTCTTAAAGAAACTTTCTTCTGACCATTTGCGCACCATGCCCCTAAAATTACAGCAGCCACACACTCCATTTTATCGATTGAGAAATCTTTATTGGCGCACAGGTATTGGATTTTTTCGCTAAAGTTTTTATCACTACTAATAATCTGTGTCATACTCTCCGTAGAAGGGAAAAACACCACATTCGTATAGACAGTAATTTCTGAAGGTTTTTTTTGTTCTAACCTGTCTCTTAATTCAGAATCAGAAACGACCAACGACAAAGATGTGTCATAGCCAAGCTTATCATTAGTGATAAATTGCCACTCAAAATTTTGCGCTAAAGATGTTTCGCCCACACCCCATGACACATTGGCGGAATCTTTTAGTTGATAGTGATCATAGTTGTTGTCATTTGCAACTATGACTAAATCATCTACAAACCCCAAAGTCTCTTGAGAAGTAAAAAGTATTTCTTCACCTTTTTCTAGAACCCTAGGGGCGAGTTCACATATTTTATATACGACGAAGAAATCTTCGTATCTATTACCCTTGCGATTACTTTCTCCACCCTTGGACTTATGCTTTACATATTCCAAGGCTTTCTCGCCGCAATGCTCTTTAATTACTGCTTCTTTGTCAGACATTCTGTCTATGAAATTTTTTCTATATCTTTTAATGCAAAAGAACGAAGTGCCTCTTTATCAGTATCGTATGCATCCATAAACCACTGGCTTTGAGGATGCCATTCTGTAGCACCATACCATATTCTTATAGGTAAAATTTTACGTAGGCTTGTTTCTCCGCGCCAATTCGTATACTTAACCATTATTAGTTTGTTGAAGCTTTCTTGAGCTTCATGGACATAGTTCTTTACGGCTAAGTCCGCAACTTCCACAGCTTCGCTCATACAAGTAGCCTCCCTCCCGTTATTCTCTAAATATAGAGCTTAAATGCTACACCTAGACTACATATGGTATTTAGTCGTTAGTATATTTATAAATTCCAAAATGTAAATTAGTTTAGGGAAACGAGTATATCTATGCAGCGAGAACAAGAGTGCTATAGTGTTGTTTATTAAGCAGAATCCGCTTTTGTTTTCCTACCGCACCGATTGGGCAATGCCCAGAAGATCGCCGTCGATAACGAGTCCGGCATTCTGCGCTATAGTCGCATTGATGAATAGTTTAACGCGCTCGTTTTTTTGCACCGAGAATTCTATCATCCCTCCCTTGGCGGCGAAATCGCTCAGTGTGCTGACAGTGAGTACGGGGTTGCTGCGAACGCGATAGAAAAGATCATCCACAATGTCGCGTTCCGAGGGGGCAATAAAAAGTATGTCGCAATCTTTGAAGTCGCTGATCGGGTTTTTCTGGCGAACGTAAGTGGGCGGCAATTTTCTACCTTGCCGTGCAGCCTGCTTTTTTTCCTTTTCGATCAATTCTTCCAGATAATTATTCATAATAGGCGTGGGGCCTACTGTGCAGACGGTGATCTCGTGGTGTTTATTTCCCGGCCATTTGATGTAGGGAATCAGGTTATATACCCAGTTTGCGACGAGTTCGCTCTCCGAATCGAATTGTGCCGAGGCCGGTAAGGGAGCGAAGGCTATGAGGCCGATAAGAAGCGTAAATTTGATACAAAAAAGCCTTCGGAACATAGCATTACCTACAACCTGGAGATTACATGATCGGCGGGATTCATTCTAGCGGGGAGTTTGCAAATGGCCTAAAAAAGACTAATCTAACTGCGTATGGATACGGTATGAAAGCAGCGATTCAGGCTTGGCAGGCTATTTTGGGGCACGATCGGGTAATCACCGATCCTTCCCGATTAGGGGAGGCAGTACAGGCCACATATTCTACCGAGGCGAGAATTCAGGCTATCCTATACCCGCAATCGGCTAAACAGGTGCAGTCGGTTGTGCGTATTGCGGTCGAATTTCGGGAGCCACTTTATCCAATAAGTAGAGGAAAGAATTGGGGCTATGGATCACGAGTTCCGGCGGAGGATAATTGTACGCTGATTTCGCTGGAACAAATGAACCAGATTGTCGATTTCGATGCGAAGATGGGAACGTTGACGGTGGAGCCGGGCGTGACGTTTGCGCAGGTGTATGAATATCTTGAATCACGGAATGCGAACTGGTTGGCACCGGCGGTCGGTGCAGTGCCGGATGCAAGCGTTATAGGCAATGCACTGGAACGCGGGATAGGAAAGGGCGTATATGGCGACCGTTTTCATCATGCGTGCAATATGGAAGTCGTATTGCCGGACGGGAGTTTGATTCATACGAGTTTTGGCAACCGTGGAGAGAATTTTCTCTCCAAATTATCCCGTTATGGTGTGGGGCCAACGCTGGATGGAATTTTCTCGCAGTCGAATTTCGGCATCGTTACGCGCATGACGTTCTGGCTGCAACCCAAGCCGGGCGATTTTCAGACCTTCTACTATACGGTTAAAAGCGACGAGCAGATTCCCAATGTGGTTGAAGCACTGCGCCAACTTCGACAGGAGGGGACGATTACGACGACCTCCACTTTGTCGAACGATTATCGTATTTATGCCATTAAGCAGCAATTTCCTTTTCAGGAGTGTCCGGCGGATAAAGTCCTGCCAGAAAAAAAGCTGGCAACGGTGAGGAAAGAACTGGCCGAAGCGCAGTGGGTAGGCGACGATGCGATTCTTTCGGCGACCAAGGACATTGGCAAATCCCGCAGGAAAAGAATCAAGCAGATTCTTGGCCCGCATGTGCGACATCTTCTTTTTATGAATAACGCAAAAGCAAAGCTGATTTATGCGGTCACGAAACCTATCCAGTGGCTTACCGGCATAGATTTAGGGTTTCTGGCTTACTTTCATTTCAATTCGCTTTACTTGGGTAAGCCGCTAACCAGACAGGTTGCCATGTGTTATTTCCGCAAGGAAAGCAAAGTGCCGGAAACGATGGATTTAGATCGCGATCATTGCGGCGTCATCTGGTGTTCGCCGTTGGTGCCGTTTCAGGGAGAAGATATAGCGAAAGCACTGGATATTATGAAGCGAACATACCAACAACATGAGTTGGAACCTAATCTGGGGATGAATTTTTTATCGGAGCGGGTCGTCGCGTTTACTGCGGCAATTATCTATGACCGTGATGAATCTTCACAGGAACGTCGTGCCATGCAGTGCTATAACGCAATGAAAGATCAACTTGAAGAAAGCGGCTACCATCTCTACCGCCTCGGTACTCAATCCATGCGAGAGGGCTGTATCACGGCCAACAAAGAATATAACGGTCTGCTGAAAAAAATTAAGAAAGCCCTAGACCCTTTCAGCATTTTTTCTCCTAATCATTATGGGATTAAGTAGGTCGGCATATTGATAGTTGAATGTTGTTCATATGCCGCATATACTGAGCCGAGGGAATAAAAGCCTAATATATGAAGGTTTTTGCAAGTCTGAGGGAACTTAAATATAGTGCAGCCATCGTCGCGGCGTGTGTTGCATATTCGTCCGGTGCCTATGCACAGGACAGACCCAAAGACCTTTCCCGCTTACAGGAATTACTCAATACGGAAGTTACGACCGTTTCTAAAAAAGGCGAAGACCCGTTCCGCGCCGCCGCTGCGGTGTACGTTATTTCCCGCGAAGATATTCGTCGGTCGGGTGCAACGACAGTAGCCGAAGCGCTGCGTCTTGCGCCGGGGTTGAATGTCGCCCGCGCCGGTTCGGAGCGATGGTCTATATCCTCGCGTGGCTTCAATGATAACATTGCAAACAAATTATTGGTGTTGATTGACGGGCGCACCGTTTATACGCCGGTCTTTTCCGGGGTCGATTGGGATACCGTGGATGTGAATATCGACGACATCAAGCAGATTGAAGTCGTGCGCGGGCCGGGCGGTACGCTTTGGGGTGCGAACGCCGTCAACGGCGTGATCAACATCATCACGGAAGAAGCGGTGAATACGCAAGGAAACCTTGTGACATTTCTTGCCGGTAGCGAAGAAAAAGAAATGCGTGCAAGAAATGGCGGCAAGCTTGGCAAAGATGCGTATTACCGCATGTACGCAAAAGCATTTGAACGCAACAGCACCGATGCGGCAATGGGTGGCGACGTCAATGATAGATGGGATCGCTGGCAAACCGGCTTCCGCGTCGATTGGTACACCACACCGAGCGATGCAGTGACGGTACAGGGGGATTACTATCAGGGGCAGGATGACCGTACCAGTTTCTTACCCGTCACTACGCCGCCGTTCTTTGACCCGACGGTCGATGACAATATACTGCGCGGAGGCAATATTCTTAGCCGCTGGACGCATAATTTCGATGACGGATCGCAGACCGTGCTGCAAACCTATTTCGATCACTTTCAGCGTAATTTCGATATTTCACAGGTACGGGTTTCCACGTTCGATGTGGATTTCCAACATTCTTTCGAGGTGAATAACTATAACGAAATTACCTGGGGGTTAGGGTATCGTCTGGTTGATCAGGATGAGCCCGCCCGCCAATATTTCCTTTTCGATCCCACCAATCGCACGGACGATATTTTGAGTGCGTTCATTCAGGATAAAATCGCTCTTATTCAGAATCAATTATATCTGACGGTTGGAACGAAAGCGGAGTCTAACGATTATACCGGTGCTGAATTCCAGCCATCGGCAAGACTGGCTTGGTATCCCGACGATATACAGACGGTCTGGGGCTCGGTATCGCGCGCCGTGCGTGTGCCCAGCCGGTCGGAAGACGATATTGTTCAGATTGTCGGCGCTATACCGAATACTGGTTTTATCTCATTGGTCGGCAGCCGCGATTTCGATTCGGAAGAGTTGATTGCATATGAACTTGGCTACCGTATCCGCCCCACGATAGACACGCTTTTCGATATAACGACTTTCTATAACGACTATGACAGTCTGCGCACGTTTGAAATAGGTGCGCCTTTTGGCACAACGGCAGTTCCTCTGGTGGTGCATAATTACGGTGAGGCCAGCAGTTACGGGATTGAGTTATCGGCCTCATGGGATGTGACAACGAATTGGCAACTGACGGGCGGATATACGTTCCTTACCATTGATACCGATATTCCTTCTTTCAGCACCGATACGGAACTGGTGAAGGAGGAAGGCCGGTCGCCCCAGCACCAGTTTAATCTGCGTTCTCACCTCATTCTGCCTTACAATGTCGAGATGGATAATATGGTGTACTACGTGGACAATCTTTCCTCTATCAACATACCTAATTATGTCCGCTTTGATACCCGTATCGCCTGGCAAGCGACAGATAATCTTGAAGTCAGTTTAGTCGGGCAGAATCTCTTGGATGACAGCCATCCGGAATTCGCGCCGATTCCTGTTCTGTTACAGTCGGAATTGGAGCGCGCCGTGTACGGACAGGTTCGGGTTAACTTCTAGAAATCAAAACCACGGCGCTTCGGGAACGGGGCATTTCAAGTCCGTAATCGTCAGGAACATTTTAACCCCATTGAAAGCGGGCGTATCCGGCACGTCAATATCCGTACAGATACGAAAATCGATACCGAGTGCGGAGCAATGACGCTTGTTATTCCGCGCCTGCACCGGCGGATCGACCGTGAAGAGATAATCCGCGCCTTTATTCTTGCTGTAATAGGCTACCTGGCGAACGATCTCCCGCCCTACGTGCCCACGGCGGTAAGGCTCTCTCAATACAGTACGATCTACCTCACAGTACATTTTTGAGTCCAGATCGTAATCCGGCAATACGCGGATCAATAGAAAATCGTCACTCTCAAAAGGTAGAAGAAACGAACTTTTCGGCAGCCGGAAGATAATTCTTGCGCCACCGATCACTTCTTTCCCATCACTGACGATGAGAAAGTCAGTACCTAAATTGTCATCGTAGTCATCGTGAATCAGCGAAGCGCTGGGGAGACGGAAATATTCTTCATAAACTTCATCCCGCACCTTGAAATACTGCTGTAGAAGCAGGGGATCGCGGGTGAAGGTAAAATGTATGTTATCCACGTCATATGCAGGAGCAAGCATCCTAAGTATCCTGAAATTGTCCTCTATATTTAACAGGAAACCCGCAGATTATCAACGCGTTAAGTTTTAGTTGGTAATTATTCTGGCCGTTTTTTGCGGGTTTTATAAACAAGCGGACTTCCGGCTTTAAGGAAATGCGCCTTAAATGGTTAACGGCAGGTAATAAATGAGTATCAAAATACTACAGGGTTCGTGCAAAGATGTTTTGAAAACGCTGGAAGCGAATTCCGTTCATTGCGTGGTGACGAGTCCGCCTTATTGGGGTTTGCGCGATTACGGCATCCCCGGTCAGCTGGGGATGGAGACGACGCCGGAAGCCTATGCGCGCAATCTCGTGCGCATCTTCCGAGAGATAAAGCGTGTGCTTCACCCAAAAGGCACGGTGTGGCTTAATCTCGGAGACTGCTTCGTCGGGCCGAACCATGTCGAATTCAGCGATCGTAGCGTACCCATCCGGGGCCGGAAGGGTGTAAAAGTCATGCCGAAGGGAAAATGGCAGGGTCTGCCGGTAAAGAACTTAATCGGTATCCCGTGGCGGGTCGCGTTCGCTTTGCAAAAAGACGGCTGGTACCTGCGCACGGAAATCGTGTGGCATAAGCCGAACCCTATCCCCGAAACGGTGAAAGATCGGCCTACCCGAGCGCTTGAGTATATTTTCCTCCTGACCAGATCGAAGAAATATTTTTACGATGCGGATGCGATTCGTGAACCCTACGAAACACAAGGAAATCAAAGCTGGAAACATCCCAAGGGAAAGAATAAGCGCAATGTCTGGTCGGTGCCGGTGCAACCCTTCAGGGAAGGGCATTTTGCGACCTATCCACCGGATTTAATCGAGCCGTGTATTCTGGCGGGCTGCCCGAAAGGTGGCACGGTGCTCGACCCGTTTTTCGGGGCCGGTACAACGGCGCTGGTCACCGAAAGAACCGGCAGAAACTGCATCGGGATAGAGTTGAACGCAGAATATATAAAAATAGCCAAGAAGCGGCTGGGGCTGGATTAGCTACTCGGAAAGTTTTTCCAGGATAATGGCTTCAGCCGATTTCGCCGGTTGCTTTTTGTCTTCGGGAGCATCGACAATCTGCATGGGCACATTCTGCACAATATCGTTGTCGATGCCCAATTTGCCGAGCAATTCATGTTCGGCTATGCTTTGTTGTCCGGTGATAATGATAAAAAGAGTGTTATTTCGTTTTCCAACAATCATCGTATCGCCCTGCCGGGCTTTATCGGTGACGATGTTGGATTCGTAATCCAATACATGTTCGGAGCGGCTGGGATCGTGTTTCCGTATATCACTCCAGGTGACAATTCCTTTGTCGCTGAATGCCCCATTGTTACCGAAATAGAGGAACTGCGTTTTAAATGTTCCATCTTCCTTGCCCAGGAGTTCTTTTAATTTTCTTACACCCCAGAAGCGATTGCCCGATGCGTCCGTTTTGCTTAACCGTTTGACGGCAATTCCATCGAACTGACTGAGCAAACTATCCGACTTGCTGATAGTGCCGGGATTTACGATCTGCGCACTCTCGGATTTCTTGTCGGCGCTATAGAAGATAGCGGCATTGTTCGTAGGAACGCCGCCGCGCGGGAGGAAGTAACCTATGGCGATAGCGACGAGCGCGACGGCGGCTACGCCAATCCACCAGAGCTTTTTGTTCGGAACGTGTCTACCCGTTACCCCGGCTTCCTCGAAAATCTTGCGAATCTCCGATCGCCGTTCTTCCGAAGCCGCATCGCGTTTCTGTTTGGCGCGGGCCTGTGCAACGCGCTCCGGGTGTAGCGTAACGATTTTGTCTTTCTTCTTCGCCATTGCCTGAACGCCGGGTTACATTGCGAGTTTGACCAGCCGGGCAATCTTATCGGTGTCCAGGGTGGTTTTTGCATTTCCTCTCGCCCCGTCTTCCATGCGCTGGTTCATCACTTCTTCGTAAATCAGGCCGTATAGCTTGCTGCGCCTGCTATCGGAAATTTTTGGTTTCTGGGATTTAAGCGCGTCATCCACTTCGGCAACGATTTGCGCCAGCAGTGCCGCATCAAATGGAAATGTGCCTTTCACATCTTTCAGCAGCATACTGCCGTTGCCGGTCAGAACCCAATCGGCGCTATAGCCTTTTTCGCATAAGGACAACAGAACGTTGCCGCCGGGAAACGCCAGATTATCTTCATATTTTTGCCAGGAACTCATACCGACACCGAGCAAATTGGCGAACCGCTCGCGGCTGAGGCCGGTGAACTCCCGTATGGCGCGCAATCTTTGGGAAATTTCACTATCGCTCATAAATTTATCCAAATAAGAGAGATCATGCTTGATTTCCATCCAGATATGGATAATATAAATCCATATCTGGATGGATTTGGAGTGAAGCTAAACCCTTCATAAACAGAGAATAAATACAGAGGTTGGTACGCAATGGCAATGTTCGTTTACATAAAGGAGGTGCGCTATGGCCGACCCGATTAATATCTATATCGGCAGACGTTTGAAATCGCGGAGAGTAGAGTTGGGCGTGAGTCAGGCATCTTTGGGTGCGCCATTGGGTCTTTCGTTCCAGCAGATTCAGAAATACGAGCACGGCACGAATCGCATCAGCGCGGCGAACCTCTACCGGTTTTGCCAGTCCCTCAACGTACCGCTGGAATATTTTTATGAAGGCTTGCCGGAGGAAGAAGAGTCAGTGTTCATGGAGTCTGAACCAAAATATTACCGGGACATTATCCAGCCGTTTAAAGATATTTCTGATGAGGGCCTGGTGAAGCAAGTGATGAGCCTCATTAAAGCCATTGGTAAGTTCGAGAAGCGACTGACGCAGGGTCAGTAGCCCCAAGTTCCATCCCCATAGCTGTAACATATTTGCCATAGCGATTTGGCTGCTGCAACTTTTGGTGGCAGAGGGATAAGTTTTACTGTACTAATAGTAGTGATTGAAGAGGGGGTTGAAGCGGGCAGGATGTGTAATGTAGGCCTACATTACGTTTTTATTCGCGCTTCACGCTCAACAGTAAACCTGCCCTGAGGGACGACTACCGTCTTAGGAGGTGTGATGAAAAAACCATCCAGATGTCGCGTGCGGCCACTGAAAGTATGGGCCTTGCCTACGGAAGAAGTGGCAATAAAAGAGAAAGCGGCTGATTGCAGTATGTCGGTTTCCGCGTACCTGCGCGAGCTTGGCCTTTCCTATCAGCCCAAATCCATTTTCGATGCGGACGCGGTGCTGGAGCTTGCGAAGGTCAACGGGGATTTGGGACGGCTTGGCGGGTTGCTAAAAATGTGGCTGACCAACGAGAACCGTCTGACGCCGGAAGTTACCCCCGAGATACGCGAAGTGCTGAAAGAAATTCAGAACGCGCAGGCGCTGTTATACGAGAAGGTGAAGCAGGTATGATCGCCAAGCGCATCGAGTTTCGGAATGTGAACCGCAGCAGCTTCGCCAAACTGGTCGCCTATATCACCAACGGGCAGGATAAGAACGAACGGGTGGGTACGGTGCGCGTGACCAACTGCCATAATGAGAATCCCGATTGGGCGACCGAGGAAGTGGAGGCGGTGCAGGCCAGGAACATGCGCACCACCATAGATAAGACCTATCATCTGTTGCTGTCGTTCCGCGCGGGGGAGAACCCGTCGCCGGAAGTGCTTACCGCAGTGGAGGAACGTATCTGCAAGGCGCTCGGCTATGGCGAGCACCAGCGGGTAAGCGCGGTGCATTATGATACGGATCATGTCCATATCCATATCGCCATCAATAAAATCCATCCAACACGCTTTACCGCCCATGAACCCTATTACGACAAGCGGACGCTCGGTACGTTATGCGAGGTGCTGGAACGGGATTACGATCTGGCGGTCGATAACCATATCCCGTATCAGACGCAGGGAGAAGCCAGGGCGCAGGATATGGAAAGAGCCGCCGGTATCGAGAGTTTAATCGGCTGGATGAAGCGGGGATGTTTGAAGGAATTGCTGGCGGCGACCGGCTGGGAAGAATTGCATCACGCATTGGCACGGAACGGACTAAGTCTGCAGGAGCGCGGCAACGGGCTGGTGGTGACGGATGGTACGAGTGCCGCCAAAGCGAGGTCGGTATCGCGGAATCGATCGAAGAACGCGCTGGAGAAAAAGTTGGGCCCGTATAGAGCGATGACGCAGCAGGTGACGCCGGTGGCGCGGTATGAGGCGAAGCCGGTCGTCTCCAACGTGGATACGCGGCAATTATGGGAACAGTATCAGCAGGAGAAATCGCAGCGTAAGCAGCGCCATGCGGTGTTGAAGGAACGGGCAAGGCAGCGCAAAGAGCGGAGAGTCTCGGTCGCCATTCAGAACGCGAAGGCGAAGCGCGCGATGATTACGCTCACCAAGGGGCGGAAGGCGAAGAACATGCTCTACCGCGCCGTCTCGGAAAGTTTTAACCGGGAGGTGGCGGCGATTCATCAGGACTACCGTAAGGATCAGCAAAAAGTCTATGAGAAGGGCAGGCATGTCGTCTGGTACGACTGGCTCAAAGCAAAAGCATGGGAGGGCGATAGCCAAGCGCTGGAAGTATTGCGCAATCGCTACGAGCGCACGCCGGTGCAGGCGAACGCCATCGGCGGCGAGAATGTCGAGCGGGTGAATTACCGCGCGGGTGCAAAGATTGAGGCGGTCACAAAACGCGGCACCGTGCATTATCAGGTGGCGCAGACGGTGTTGCGCGACGACGGCAGAGTATTCCGACTGGCCGAGAAGGTAAGCAGTGAGGTAATAGAAGCGTCCCTGAAACTTGCCATACTGCGCTTCGGCCCGAAGCTCAACGTGACGGGTACGGAAGAGTTCCGCAGACAGGCCATCGAGGCCGGAGCGAAGATGAACATCATGTTTCTGGAACCGGAGATGGAGAAGCAACGGCAGGCGCTCACGGCGAACGATAATAAACTCACAAGTGAAGACGCCACGCAGCGTTACATCGCCGAGAGAAACGGCAAGCGCGAAAAATGCAGCGATATTTTACCGCACCGGCCATTCACAAGCGCGGACGCCGGAAAATTCGCCTATGCGGGTCTGCGCTATATCGAGGATAAGACCCTGCTGCTTCTGAAAAACCACTCCGAAATGCTGGTGCTGCCCATCGACGAACCCACCGCTAACCGTGTCCGCCGCATGTCGATAGATACACCCATCGACATCACCCCCCAGGGCCGCATTCGCAGCCGGACAAGGAGGATGTAGTTGAGCGAGAAACGCAATAACCGGGTCGGCCCGCAAATTCGCGCGGTAGCGAAAACGTCCGACCGCGCCATGCGCAGCGTTCTCGTGGCGACCTCGCTGATTTTCGGCTTTATGGCGGCTACGCAGATGTTTGCGCATGATTTTGCATACCAGGCGGGGCTTGGCAGTTCGTTCCATGATGTTTACGCGCCCTGGAAAATCGTGGAATGGGCGGGGCATTATTACGACACGTATCCTTTCGCCATCAAAAAAGCCGCCTCGGTCGGGATTATGGTTTCGGCGGGGCTGATGTTGCTTGCGTTTTTCCGCATCCTCGTGACATCCAACAGCGCGAAGGCGAACGAGTTTATTCACGGTTCGGCGCGCTGGGCGGACAGGCGCGATATTGAAGCGGCGTCTTTGCTGAATAACCGGGGCGTTATCGTCGGCGCGTGGATTGATAAACACCGCCGCCGTCATTATTTGCGGCATAACGGCCCGGAGCATGTGTTATGTTTCGCGCCGACCCGAAGCGGCAAGGGCGTCGGTCTGGTGGTGCCGACGCTGCTGAGTTGGGAACACAGCGCAGTGATTCTCGATCTCAAAGGCGAACTTTGGGAAATGACCGCCGGATGGAGAAAGTCCGCCGGGCATAAAGTGCTGCGTTTCGATCCGGCCAGTACGATTGCGAGCGTCGGCTTCAATCCGCTGGAAGAAATCCGCCTGGGCACGGAATACGAAGTGGGCGACGTGCAGAATCTTGCGACGCTGATGGTCGATCCGGACGGGAAGGGTCTCACCGACCACTGGCAGAAGACGGCGCAATCGCTGATTGTCGGCGCAATTCTTCATCTGCTTTATAAAAGCGCGCATGAGGGAAAGATTGCCAATCTGCCCATGCTTGACGCCATGCTTTCCAACCCGGAAAAGCCGGTGCATGAGCTATGGAAAGAAATGACGATCTATAAGCACCGGAACAACGCGCCGCATCCCGCCGTCGCCGCAGCGGGGCGCGATATGCTGGATCGCCCGGAAGAGGAGGCGGGCAGCGTGCTTTCCACCACGAAATCCTATCTTTCGCTCTACCGTGACCCGGTGGTGGCGCGCAATGTCGGCAAATCCGAGTTTCGGATTCGTGACCTGATGAATCACGAGAGGCCCGTCAGCCTCTATATCGTGACGCAGCCCAACGACAAGTCGCGCCTGCGTCCGTTGATGCGCATCGTGGTGAATATGATATTGCGGTTGCTGGCCGACCGTATGGAATTCGAGAACGGACGCCATAAGCCGCATTACCGCCACCGGCTGTTGATGATGCTGGACGAGTTTCCAAGCCTCGGCAAACTGGAAATCATGCAGGAATCGCTGGCGTTCGTCGCCGGTTACGGCATCAAGTGTTACATTATCGTACAGGACATCAACCAGTTGCAGAATCCCGTCACCGGCTACGGCAAGGAGGAAAGCATTACCTCCAACTGCCATATTCAGGTCGCCTTTCCGCCGAACCGACTGGAAACGGCGGAACATCTTTCCAAACTGACGGGACAGACCACCATCGTCAAAGAGCAGATTACCACCAGCGGCAAACGCATCGGCCCGCTGCACGGTCAGGTGTCGCGCGTGATGCAGGAAGTGCAGAGGCCATTGCTTACGGTCGATGAAACGATGCGTATGCCGGGGCCGAAGAAAGACAGCGACGGCATGATACGCGAGGCGGGCGATATGGTGATTTACTGCGCAGGTTTCCCCGCCATTTACGGCCAGCAGCCGCTTTATTTTCAGGATGCGGTTTTCCAGGAGCGCGCGGCGATTCCTGCCCCGAAAACCAGCGATAAGCTTATGGCGGCATGAAAACGCCCGTGCGATGGACGTTGATTGTCGGCGGCGTTCTCGCCGTGTCTTTGGCGGCGGCATGGATAGGCGGAATCCGCCTCAACATGACGGAAAGCTATCCCCTCGGCATTTACCGCATGACAAACGAACCCATCGGTAAAGGATCGCTGGTTATTTTCTGCCCTGCGGACAATGAAGTGTTCCGACAGGCGCGCGAACGCGGCTATATCGGCGCGGGTTTCTGCCCCGGCGGATACGGCTATATGATTAAGAAAATCCTAGCGGCAGAAAACGATAAGGTGGAAATATCGGCGGTGGGCGTTTCGGTGAACGGAACGCTGCTACCCAACAGCCAGCCGATGAAACAGGATACGGCAGGTAAGCCCTTACCGCATATCCGGCTGAAAACGACGCTGAACGCGCACTCGGTGCTGCTGATGTCCGACTATAATCCCAAGTCGTTCGACGCGCGGTATTTCGGGTTGATGGATAAGGGCAATATTATCAGCGCCCTCCGCCCCGTATGGACGTGGCGAGCATTACAACAGCAGCGTTCCATACACCGCGTTAATCTGCGACGGTAGATCGCCTATGCCCGGCGCAGGGCAGCGGTTTAGGAAGCTGAGACGTGCGGCAGCGGTCGCGCTGGGGCTGAATTTCCCGTGTTTCTTGAATTTGATGATGTTGAAATAATCCTTAATCGGCCCGTTGCAGGAAGAACCGCCACTTTGTCCGTGAAGTTTTCCGGCCATGCAGAGCAGGGTTTCGCACGGTTCGGCATTGGCTGCGCCCACGGCAAAAGTCAGAACGAGAGAAAGGAAGGCGACGCGAAAGATTTTCATAGATGCTCCTTTAGTTAGGCCGTTTGTTGACGAAAGCCGCGATTTCATCTTTGGGGGAATTGCCGCCGATAGCATTGGGCATGGCGGGCGCGGCGGGTGCGCTGTCCGCCTTGGTCGCCATATCGTGTTTGATATGTGTTGCCACTCTGCCGAGAAATGTATCCTGTGCTTTATCGCCCACCGATTGCTTCATTACATTGCCCGCGCTGCTTGCGAGACTTTTTCCCATATCGGCGACGAACCGTCTGCCGGTTCCCATCGCCGAGGCCAGCCCGCCGTTTGAGGAGCCGTTGGCGGCGTTTTCACGTATCGCCATATTCTGCTGGGCGCTTTGAAATGCGGCTTTCATCGCCTGTCCGCCGCCGCTGATGTTGCTGGCACCCGCGCGCGTCATCGCGCCGGAAGTGGTGGCGACAGCCGCAGCGACGCTGGCGGCACCGAGAGCGGCGCCAGCGCTGAACGTCCCGATTCCCGAATGGCCGATAGTAGCGCCGGTGATGACGCCGGAGATAAGCCCCGGTACGCGGTGAATGAGCAGAAGCAGAATAACCGCGACGACCATCACCGTAGCGATTTCGCTGACCTGGAGGCCGACGCTCATTTGATTGTAATAGTTCGTGACGATGCTTTGGGCGATGCCGATCATCAGCACCATCGCCATGAGGCTGACCCCGACACCGAGCAGGGTTTTGTAGTAGTGAAGGGCAATATCCGACGTCCAGCGCGAGCCGCCGAAGCCGAGGAAAAATATCCCGGCATAGAGAAGAATCCACGCCGAGCAGAGCAGAATTGTCATATTGGCGGCGATGAGCGCGATGCAGATGAGAATAATGCCCGCCAGCAACATGCCGATCATACTGTCCACCGGACTCCATATGCTCGTTTGCTGCATGACCTTGTAGAAAATCTGAAAGCCTATATCCATCACGGCGGAAGGATTCGACGCGCCGGATGCGCTCGCGTTCGCCCCGATTTGAATCAGCGAATTGATAATCGCCGTGCCGATAGGGGCGGCGTTCTGCAACAGCCAGAGGAAAAAGCCGAAGAACAGACAGAAGCGGATGAGTTCGGCGAAGAATTCTCCGATGTCTGCCCGTTTGAGAATGAGCGTGCCGCCCGTCCATACCAGGCTGATTGCGCCCAGCACCCAGAAAATCCATGTGGCGTATCCGGTGATGATGCCTGCCCAGGTGGAGGCTTGCGTATAGAACTGGTCGGTGACGTTATTGAGGATATTGCTGGAAGAAGCCGCCGCAAACGCATCGCAGGCGACCAGCGAAAGCGCGAAGAGAAATCCGGCAGCGTATTTCTTCGCTTGGTTCATGGTTTGGGCGCGGGTTTGGTGTAGTCCATGATGTTGTATGGCTTGCTCTCTTCCGGCGCGTCGCCGACAAACGCATCGTGTTTTTCCTTCTTATCGTCCCACGGGCAGGCGGTGAGAGAGAAGAGAACAAGCAGGCTTAATAGAATCTTGCGTATCATTGGGAAGCTCCTGTGTATGTGAGAACGTTGTAAGGTTGACTGGCGGTTGGCGCGGTGCCGATAAAAGCATCGGACGCCGCGCGTTGCTGTGCTTCACGATCCACCAGCGTTTCTGCGCGTATCGCTTCGGCGGTCTGCTGCGCAATCATCAGCGCGCGTATCTGCATCAGCTGCGCCGCCTGATTGCTGGCAAGCTGATTGGCCGCCTGCAATGCCTGCATCTGCCCCGTCGAATTCTGCGCGTGCTGTTGCAGCGTCGCCAGATTCGCCGCATCGTTCTGCAACTGCTGTTGCTGCGCTTTGATATTGCGCAGCATATTGTCGTTGGCGACTTTCTGGGAATCCGAGCCGGTATATTGGCTGGCAAGAAGCTGTTGAATATCTGTGCCGGTGCAGCCGCCGTTACCGATGCAGGAGGAAGTCTTATACTGGCTTGCGCCGGAGTATTTGCCTAAGTAGGAGGAGAGACTTCCCGCCTGATTTTCGTAAGCGTTGAGAGCGTTGACCGTCGCCAGCACGTTGTTGATCGTCGCATTGGCGTCGTCCCAGAGGAAATTGCTGGGATTTGTCGTATTCTGGATTTGGTTTTCCAACTGCTGCAACTGCGTCTGGTATTGCTCAAGCTGCCGCGCCGTCTGCGTCAGCGCTTCCTGCGCTGCGATAGTCGTCTGCGCGATGTTGGAAACGTCAATCGTAGCTATCTGCGCGGCTGCCAGCGGGGAGTAAAGCGCGATAAGAAAAGCAAAAAGGGCGGAGAGATGTTTCATGGTGCGCCTTTCAGTAATCGAACAGGGCATAGGGTTTTGGCAGCACCAGGTCTTTGACGCACATCACGTTGAATCGGAAGCCTGGGCGGATTTCCAAAGTCGGCGAGATATTCAGATTCTTGCTGATCATCTGCGCGGTGACGGTGCCGAGTTGCTGGCCGAGCGCTTCGCTTAACGCCGACCGCGCCGACTGTTGCTCGAACACGCTGTTGTTATCATTCTGGCTTAACGTAACGCCTGCCGTAATGCCGGACATCAGAATCGCCGAGCCGAAGAGACGCCAGTAATGGTTGTTCACCTTGTCGTTCATTCCGGCATAACCCGCTTCGTCTGCGCCCGGCATTGCGCCTATATCGAGCGCTTTTCCATCGGGAAAGACGATGCGCTGCCAGGCGACCAGCACGCGGGACTGCCCATACGCCACATCCGACGTATAAGTGCCGACGAGACGCGAGCCTTGTGGAATCAGGAGATATTTGCCGGTCGCCGTGTCGTACACGTTCTGACTGACCTGACCGATAATCTGGCCGGGTAAATCCGAATTGATACCGGAAATAAGCGAGGCGGGGATAACGAAACCCGCCCGCAGTGTATAAGGCGATTCAGGTGCTTCCACCTGGGCATTCAGCTTCCAGCGATCCGTTCCTTCCTTCGTATCGAACTGCGTAATGTCGTTGCGCTGACTGTTGGAAATCAGATCAAGAGCATCGCCGCCCTGAAGTTCGGCAAGCCGGGCTTTGAACGCTGCGTTGACATCGTTCTGCTGTGCCGAGGCGACCTGGAACCTCGCATCGGCGATGCGCTGCAAAGTCTGCGCACGCCGGTCGGTGGCGTCGCGGAGTTTGGGTTCGGCAAAGGGAACATTGGTTTTCGCCGTAACCGCGCTTTCAAAACGCTGCATTTTATTCTGCCGGATACGTTCGCTTTCCGGGTCGGTCGTTTCCACCGGTTCCTGCAAATAGACCGGCATAGGCTCGGTATCCAGTGTTTCAGGCAGGACAACCGGCAGGTCGGGAGGCAGAGAAGACGGCGCATCTGCGGGAGGGATGACGCCGCCTGTCTTGTCGCCGACGATGGATTGCGCCAGCCGCGACGTATCGGTCGGCGTTTCCGGCGTCGCTTCTGCATTTTCCTGCGAAGTTTTGGCGCGGTCGATAGCGACCAGCATGATGAGAATCAGGAACATCGCAATCGCCCCACCGATAAGATAGATCGGCAGATTATTGACGCGCCTTACGCCGGAATGTCTGGAAACGGTTTCGGGATTTTCCGGCATGGTTACTCCATTTGTGTCCAGTAACCGGCGGGATGAACGCCGGTGCCGGAAATTTCATACATGCGGCTCAGGATTCTCGAGCCGACCGTGAGTTTGACGCGGTAGAATTCATCGACCTGATCGACCACGTAGCCGAACGATGTGTCCGAATTTGAAACAGGCACGGTTTCTTTTTCTTCTGCCGGCGGCAGGGTGAGCGTTACGGGTTTATATTTATCGCGCGGCGACAAGCTATGTGCGCCGTTCGTAGAAGGGCAATAAGGCGGCGGCGATGCACGAAAACTGAATTGGCTCGCCTCTTTCACCGCGTAACCTTGCTCGCGCAGGCGGCCTATGAGTTCCGTGCCGTAAGGGTCTTCGGCGGATTGTACGAGCACAAGCTGCGTGGAAGCGGGCGGGTAAAGCGTCACGAGTTCGTTGGCGCTGTCCGCCGCCAGTTGTGCATTATATTCTTCGGGTATCGCCGCGTAATTTCCGTAATGAGAAACGCAGGCGGTGAGCGAAGCGAGCGTGAATATCGCGGTGAGGAATTTCTGCATCATTGTTCCCTCGTAATCGTGACGCGATCCTGATGTTGCCCTACACCGGCAATGAGAATTGCCTTATCGAACAAACTATCGACGATATAGCGGTTATTCTGTACGCGATAATTGACCATGACCTGTTCGTCGTCGCTAAAAATATCGCCTTCCCTGCGCACGACGAGCAAGGTGGGCGCTTCGCGGCCCACCATTGAAGTCGGCATTTCGAGAATGGTTTTTTCCCCGTCGTTATAGACGCGCACGGGCTTCCAGCTTGTATTGCCCTCCACGCGGTATTTGAAATCGAGGTTGCCCAGATATTCGCCGGTTTCGGGGATGATTTTTCGCTCATATTCCTGCTTCTGCGCCGCCCTCGCTTCGTTGATTTGCTTCATCGCTTCGTCCGCGTACACAAACGTTATGCGCGGCATGTAGTCGTTTTTCGTCGAGCGCAGGCGCAGGTGATAGGTGCGGCGGTCGGTCGTGACGATCAGCGACGTATTCAGCCCCACATCCATCGGTTTGATGATGAGATGCTGGATTTGATTTCCGGTAATACCGGTGATAGCCGGTTCCACCGTCCAGCGCGCGCTGTCGCCGATATGGATGGAATTGACCTGCTCGCCCGCCTGTAATTCAATGTCGCAGACCTGCATAACTGCGCAGATGACGCTTGGTTGTGACGCGCCGAAGACGAAACTGACCGAGCCGTCGGGGCCGGGGCTGGGTTTCAGCCCTTTGCCGTCCGCGGCCTTCCAGTTTTTGCCGATAGCAAGCCCGGCCTCTTCCTGCGGCGTGTAGTCCAGTTCGTCGTCCGAGAAATACTGGTCGTCGAAATGATCCGAGCCGGAATAGGCGGCCAGCGGCACTAATAGAATAAACAGAGAAAGAAGGATTTTCATACAGGCTCCTGTCAGTTTTGTTTCGACCAGCTGAAATCCCGCACATACACGCCGAGCGGGTTCTGCCGTAACGTTTCTTCGGAAGTGCCGTCGTCCGGGGGCACGATAGTCACCGTTGCCAGCGCTTTCATGCGGTAGGGCGGACGTACCGGCGCGCCCTGACGATCAAACACTTTTTCATTCCATTCGATTTGCCATGTGTCGGTAGATTGCGGAATCACCGAAACGATTTCGGTTTCCACTGTTTCCTTTGCGGCGCGGTGGAAAGGATTGTTGTCCTCGTTGCCGTTCAGCCAGGAAGTCATTTTGGAAACAGCCGGATCGCCGCCTTTCAACATGGCGTACACACTGAATATCGCTTTTCTTTGCAGGGCAATGTCGGGTGTAACCAGCCGTGCATTGCTGACAAATGCGGCGAGACTCGCCTGAATAATCCGTCGATCGACCGGCGCGGCTTTCTGCGCCGGTGCGACTGCCATCGTCTGGCCTAGTTTATCGACTTCGACGACGTAAGGAACGAATTTGGATTGGCTGGCGTAATGAATCATCCCGCCGACGGCGGCCAGCGTGATCATCAGCGAGAGCAACGCGATACCTTGCCAGAGGCGCATGTTGTTTAGAATTCCTCTGGTGTGGTCATTCCAGATTTTGCGCGCGTTCAGGTAGGGATTCGTTGAAACCGCTGCGGATTTGGCTTGCTTCTTCATGCCGCCATCTCCTCTACGGCGTCTTCGACGTAATCCCGCAGGTTCAGGTTACGCGCTTTCAGCCATTCGCTGACCCATCGCCGCCCGTGTTTGGCTTCCAGCGCCTGCATCGACGCGATGGATTCCTTGTCCGATGCGCCGACGAACGCCAGCGCCAGGGGGCCGAGCGCCAGGTCGTAAAGACGGCGTCCTTTTTCCGAAACGTAATAGTAATGACGCTTCGGTGTGGAAGCGGCGATAATGTCGATTTGCCGGTTATTGAGTCCCATACGGCGGTAAAGCACCGCCGTATCTTCATCCCGCGCAAACACGTTCGGCAGAAAGATTTTCGTCGCCGTCGATTCGACAATCACATCGAGAATACCGGAACGGGACGCATCGGTAAGGCTTTGCGTCGCCATGATGACCATGCAATTCGCTTTGCGCAGCGCTTTCAGCCATTCGCGGATTTTTTCGCGGAAAGCTTCGTGGCCCAGCATCAGCCAGGCTTCATCGAGAATGATAGCCGCCGGTTGCCCGCGCAGTGACCGTTCGATGCGGCGGAACAGGTAAAGCAGCACCGGCAGTGCGTATTTTTCTCCGAGGCCCATCAGTTCTTCGATCTCGAACGTCATAAAATTGCTGAGCGCCAGCCCGTCCGATTCGGCGTCGAGCAAGTGACCCATGGAACCTTCGACCGTATATTGCTTGAGCGCCTCGCGGATGGATTTATCCTGAATACTGGAAGCAAATTCGGTCAGGCTGCGCGAATGTGTCTCGTGCATGTTGAGAATCGCGCTGCCGATTTCGTTGCGCTGGGCGGGCGATGAATTCAGCCCGTTAAGTGCAAGCATCGTATCGATCCATTCCATTGCCCAGGCGCGATCGCCGGGAGTTTCCAGAAATTGCAGGGGGCAGAAGGAAAGCGCTTCGCTATCGCCTGCGACCGTATGATGTTTGCCGCCGGTCGCTTTGGTCAGCGGGTAAAGTGACATACCTTTGTCGAACGCGAAAATACTCATACCGGGATAGCGCCGAAGCTGGGAAGCCAGCAGCGCCAGATGCGTGGATTTTCCGTTGCCTGTCGGCCCGAACAGGATGGTATGGCCGAGGTCGCGCACATGCAGATTAAGGCGGAAGGGCGTGTGGCCGGTCGTGACGCAATGCAGAAGCGGCGGCGAGGAAGGCGGATAGAAAGGGCAGGGCGCGGTGTTCTCGCCCGTCCAGATGGAACTGGTCGGCAGCAAGTCCGCCAGATTCATCGCGTTGAGAATCGGGCGGCGGACATTTTCCACGCCGTGACCCGGCAGACTGCCCAGATAGGCTTCCATCGTGTTGATGGTTTCGATGCGCGCGCCGAAACCGAGACTATGCAGCGCTTTCTCTATCTGTTTGGAAGCGGCTTCCAGCTTGAGCCGGTTTTCATCCATGAGAACGACGACGCTGGTGTAATATCCCGCCACCGTCATGCCGCTGTTGACGTCGGCAATCGCCGCTTCGGCGTCGGCCACCATCGCGGCGGCGTCCTGATCGATGGGGCCGCTGTTGGTATTGAAGACCTGATCGAAGAATCCACGGATTTTCTGCCGCCATTTCTTGCGGAATTTTTCGAGATGACTGACCGCTTCGTGCGTATCCATGAAGATAAAGCGCGTGTTCCAGCGATATTCCACCGGCAGTTCCGCCAGTTGGGAAAGAATCCCCGGATAGGATTCCAGCGGCAGGCCGTCGATGGAAACCGTCTGAATGAATTTGCGGCCGATTTTCGGGATGACGCCGCCCCAGAGTTCCTGCCCGCCGATCAGCGCATCGAGATAAACGGGGCTGGAAGGCAGCAATACCGGATGATTGAGGCCGGTGACGCAGAATTGCAGATAGCGCAGGAAATCGTCCTCGGTCTGCATCGCGCCTTCTTCGGTGACGACTTTTCTGCCGCGCAGCCGTTCCATTCTGAACGCAGTGGAAAGCCGCGTTTCGATATTGTTTACCTCCTGCCTGAAGTAATCGAGCAGATGCAGCGTCCGCGATTTTTTGTCCGCCGTTTCGGTTTCGTCATCAAACATCATTTCGATGAATTTGGTCTGAATGAGAATCGGCGGGAAATACGTCACCGTCAGCACAAAGAACCCCTCATACAATGTGCCGAGATTATTGAAATAGCGGCGGCGTTCTTCGTCTATCGCCTGGGTGACGGTATCGGGAAAATGCGAAAGTCCGGGGTCGCTGTAATTGGGTGCGTCGCGGCGCACGGCGTCGATATGCAGCATCCAGCCGTTACCTAAACCGGCGAGCGCCTGATTGATGCGGTAGGAAATGATTTCGCGTTGTTCGTCGGTGCTGCTGGCGTTGTCTTCGCCCTGATAGAGCCAGGCGGCCAGCAGTGCGCCGTTTTTACCGACGATAACGCCATCGTCCACGGCGGCGGCATAATTGAGCAGGTCGGCCATGCCCGCGTCTTTTGCCCGATGTTTGGCAAGACGCTTGTCTTTTTCCATTTCCCAAAGCCTTGCCGCCAGCATCGCCAGCAACGCGGTGCCGGAAACTGCGATAAGACAGGCAAGGAAGGTTATCATTTGTAACGGCTCCCTTGCGCGTTGGAGTTTTCCCGGAACGGCGTCGCGCGCGGCGGGTAGTAGGTTTTATAACGCCGGTGACGTATATAGACCGCGCGCATCTGCGGATCGGATTTCGCCATCAGCCGCAGCAGGTAAAGAGAGGTGAACCAGAGGATTGTCCCAAAAAGGGACGCCTTCCATTCCTGCGCGGAAAATATCAGCGCGCCTGCCAGCAAGCCGGAGAACATCACCATTTCCCGGTCGCCGCCCATGAAAAGATTGGGGCGGTTTCCGGCGCGGCGAATCGGTATCGTGCGCAGCGACATCAGCCGATGCGTACAGGTTCGCTAACCGAAGAGATAACGGCGGCGCTGCCGAAGAACGTGCTCATCATGTTCTGCGCGCCAACCAGAAGCGCCATCACCAGCACAATGAAAATCAGCGTGCGGAAGAAGCCGTTTAAATCGCCGCCGAAAATCAGAACGCCACCGGCCACGATGATCCCGACGATGGAGAGCGTGAACGCGACAGGGCCGGTGACGCTGTTCCGTAAGCCGGTAAGCCAGCTTTCATAAGGGAGTGAGCCGCCCGTCGCCGTTCCCGCGATAGCGTCGCTTCCCGCGAAGATGATGATGGTAAATAATCCGAGCAGAAGTAAAAGACGATACGGCATAAGACGCTCCCTTGTTAAAGTTTTCGTGTTTTGTATTTTCCGTTCGCGTAACCTGAGACTTCGAGAATTTCCTGCACTTTGCGCCCGCCTTCCGGCGTTTTGGCGATATGGATGATGAGATGCACCACATCGCCGATCAGCGGCTCAATAGGTGAGGGCGCATCGCGGTTCATGCTGATGAGCATCGCCAGGCGATCAAGTCCCGCCCTGGCGTTATTGGCGTGGAGAGTCGCCACGCCGCCTTCATGTCCGGTATTCCACGCCATCAACAGGTCGAGTGCTTCCGGCCCGCGCACTTCGCCGACCAGAATACGGTCGGGGCGCATACGCAGCGTCGTCCGCAATAGTTGCAGCATGTTGATGTCGAGCGTCGTGTGATATTGCACGAGATTCTTTGCCGAACACTGGATTTCACCGGTATCCTCAATGATAAAGATGCGTTCGTCCTCGTTATCCTCGACCATCTGCTGAATAATGGCGTTGGTCAGGGTCGTTTTGCCTGAGCCGGTGCCGCCGATAACGAGGATATTCCGGTGATCACGGACGGTCTGGACAATGATTTCCTTCTGCTGCGCCGTGATGATTTTTTCCGCCACGTATTTACCGAGCAAGAAAATCGCGCTGGCCCGCTTGCGTATGGCGAAAGTCGGCGCATGAACAATCGGCGGAATCTGCCCGGCGAAACGCGAGCCGTCGAGCGGAAGTTCGCCCTCCAGCATCGGTTTCTGCCGCGTGATGGTGGAATCAAGATACGTGGCGATGGTGCGCATCACCGCTTCGGCCCGGCTTGCCTGCATTTTTCCAATCATGCGCATCCGTTTGCCTAAACACTCCTGCCAGAGTGTGCCGTCGGCGTTCAGCATGATTTCGATGGTGTGGGGATCGGAGAGGGCGTTAAGTAGCGGGTTGCCTAAGTCGCGCCGGAGTTTTTCAAGAAGCCGGTGCTTATGAGTAGAAATATCTGGCTCTAACTCAAGCTGTGCATACATAAGCATTCTACATAGGCAAAAGGTAAAAAATACTCTCAACCATAAATAGAGCGATATAAAATATATGCAACTTAAATTATTTTGAATTTATGAAATTGATTGCCCCCTCATTGAAGCCGTCAAACCAAAATTCAATATTATCAACACCTTCAAACCTTGCCCGAACCTCTTCTCTTTTTCTGTCATCAGTAGCATGATCAATAACCTTTACCTTTAAGCGCTTATTTCTTGAACCATCTACCAACTGAGGATAAATAAAAGCACGACTGTGATAATCGTCCGGGCGCATACTGAAGCCAATAACGATTACCTCAAGATTATCCTGCAATAACATCCAAGGGTATTTCCAATAATCTCCTAACGCAGTGACTTGGCTGAGTTTGTCATAACCGGGCGCTATTAACCGAGGGCTCATATAGGCTTTATAATAATCTAGAAGATTTCCTTGAGCCTTAAACAAAACGGGATCGCCATATTTGATTTCTCCATCTTCAATGCCGGTGGTCGGCCGGTAAACCGGAACAAATTTCATCCAATCTTGCTTCTTGTATTGCAAATTGGAAAACCAATCTATCGATCCATGCAGTTTGATAATTGGAATAAGTTGCGTTTTATACGTGGCTGGAAAGTCGTATGAGTATTGCTTCTGATCTTGATTCAGAAGATTCTCAACAACTGTATCCCAATTGAAAGTCATTATCAGAGAACCTTGCAGACTATTTATAAAACTCTGGTAAACAGGCGGTATTCCGTTTTGGAAGCACTCTACTTGTCTATTATATATTGCCTCGCCCATAAATTTTCTGAGGAAGCACGTGAACTTATCACCTTGTTCATCCCACTGCTCCCCAAAAGCGGATGTTGCATATGCGTAGGATAAAAATTTTTCAACATCTACATTCTCAGGAAAATTTCCCTTTTGGAGTTTTTGATGAGAGAAGTCTTCCAATGGAAAATACCACTCAAGCTCTTCAACCAGCCAAGCACCCATTCCATGAGGAACAGATTTACTGTGTTCATCGTACCAAGGACTTTTTACAGCTATTTTATAAACTAATCCTAATAGCTCACTTGTTAAAGGCATGCCTAGAGGGGCGGAGAAACCGGCACCTAAGATAAATATCCTATTGATTCCGTAAAGCTTCAGTGTTCCACCCATTTACTTTGCTAGAATTTTATCGTTGAGTAATTGCGCTTCCTGAAGCGTGGTTGTTAAATCTTTTACCCCATCACATTGCCAGATTGAATCGTTCAAAATAAAGATAGAGGAGTTCGTGTGGCCTGAGAATCTACATTTCTCGGCTACCACAGCGTGCGGGATCTGCGCGGCCTTTAAAACAGCAAAATCCGCCGCAAATAAAATGCCGATTAAAAAATCAAAGTGAGCGTTTTTAATGTTTCTTATTGCACTTAATTGCCTTGACGGGTTGTGCTGAGTTATACGGCGACCCTTTATTTCGTAACGAAAATTATTCTTGTCGGTTGCGTCATACCCTGCGTTAGAATTGTTTTCGAGAGTGAGTTGGAGTGCCTTGGCGGCCAAGTGTTCTGCATACCCTCCTGCTGGCGGATTTGAATTGCGTACAACTTTCCTTTTGCGCAATTCTTCGAGTATTGCGTCATAGCTTTTCAGAAGCTCCAAAGTAGAAGTATCAGAGTAGTTCATTCTTGTTCTCATTTATATTCCGCCGGAATTTTATCGCCGAATAACAGCCAGAGGGGACTAACCCCAAGTATTTTCGCCAGCGCTACCAGCTCGTAATCTTTAACAAAGCGGCGGTTGCGTTCAATATAAGAGATTCCATTCTGCGTAATGTCGATGCCGTATTCCACATTCATCGCAGACGCTACGTCGATTTGTTTCATATCTTTAGAAATTCGTGCAATCTTGATGCGTTTGCCGCAAAGATTTGTTGCTTCGCTCGCTTTTTTCTTTTTCATACCATTACCTTCATTGGGATTGGATCGTCCCAAAATTATCAGGTAATGAATTTTCTTAACTCCCGTAGCGATATATGGTATCGTATTGCACGATATGAAATCTATATAAAGATACGATTGTTCTATTCGGTATATGAAAGATCGCCTCTCTGCCCTCAATGCACGTATCGGTAAAAACGTTCGCCACCGGCGAATGCTGGCAGGTCTTTCACAGAAAACCGTCGCTGGACATCTTCAAATCAGCTTCCAGCAGCTGCAAAAATACGAAAGCGGGGCAAATAATATCACCGCCGCACGACTGATTGAGCTTGCGGCTTTCTATAAATGTTCCGTGGATGAGCTATGCGAAGATGTGCTAGAAGAAACCCGCCTGGCTAAGGAAAAATTATGGAACCCGCACGGTGTCGATATGTTGATTGCGCATTTCCACCGTATCCGTTCACGCGCCGTGCGAAACCGGGTATGCGGTATTGTCCGCGCAATAGCAGACAGCCTGACGGAGAAGTATCAGGAGACATTGTAGTTAATTGCAGAATTTTGTATAAAGAAGGCTAGAGGATACCCGGAATAGATAGCAAAGCAGAAAATGGGTAAAGATAAATTTTATCAAAATCTTGATGAATCTAGGAAAACACTAGATAAAGAGCTTCTGGTACTTTCTACTACTGCATTAGGCTTTTCAGTTTATTTTGTTAACATTATTGGAATATCTGTAGCTGCTTATTATGAACTTTTAGTCGCATCGTGGTGGTGTTTTGGTTTGGCTATTGTTTCTGTACTACTTTCACATGGGACTTCTGAGAGACATAATCATTTAGCGTATAATTATAGGAATACTAAGCCCACAAAGAGAACGAACGAAATGTATAAACAAACAATGCGTTGGAATAGCTGCACGACGGTGTTCAACTGTGTAAGCTTGTTTCTAATCTGTTTTGGTATTATTGTCTTTTTGACTTATGCTACTCTAACTTTCTCGGTAAGTATGAATAACTCAAATTCTCGACAAGAAGAAACGAAAGCGCCGCCGCCAGCTGCTTCAAGCAAGCAAGATACCATAAAAGGATTGGTCACACCCAGTAGCGCACTAAAACCTCCCGCGCCTACGCAGAAAAGTAAATAAATGTCAGAAAAAGATTCTCTTGCTCCTGCTTTCCAGCATAAAGGGTATGCCACATTAACTAGCACCACTCAGAAACCTATGCCACAGTCTGGCAAGGTAACGCCTACATCAGATATAAAACCGCCGCCACCTAAGAAAAAATAAGAATTTAATTTCACTTCTTATATGGGGTTTTATTTAAGAAAAAGCATTACTGTAGGCCCTCTAAGGTTTAATCTTTCAAAGTCAGGGGTCGGCGTATCTGCAGGCATTAAGGGGTTCCGGGTTGGTATGGGGCCTCGTGGCAATTATGTTCATATGGGCAGAGGTGGGATTTACTATCGAAAAACCTTATCCCCGATTGCCGACAACAAAACAAGACATTCAAAATCTGAGCCGCTGCCGTATAAATCTCAGGAAGCTGACAATGCTACACATGCGCCTTTAGAAGAAATTGAAAGCACAACCGTTTTTGCTATGACGGATTCAGACTCATCAGAATTACTTAATGAGTTGAATGCAAAACGTAAAAAATGGAGGATATGGCCTGTAGCTCTTACCGTCGGACTTGTACTCACTTGGTTGTCTGCCTGGCATTTAATTGGAATTATTGTGACTGCTATAGTGACGTTAGCAGCATATTATTACGATCAGATGCGGAAAACGGTGGTGTTATTCTACGAATTAGAGGGCGATATAGAGCCCTTATATGAGGCGCTTCACCATGCCATCGATGAAATGGCATCCTGTAAGAAGGTTTGGCATATCGAGGCGCAGGGCAGAGTGTATGATAAAAAATATCATGCGGGTGCCGATAATTTAATAGAACGTAAAACTACCTTTATAGCTAAGAGACAAGCACCTTTCGTCAAAACAAATATTCTTACCCCTGCGATTGGCGCGGGAAGACAAACACTTTTTTTCTTTCCTGACAGACTATTGGTCTTTGAAAATAACGCTGTTGGAGCAGTTTCTTACAGAGATTTGGATTTTAATATTTACTCAAGCAATTTTATTGAGCAAGACGGCGTGCCTAGTGATGCAAATATAGTTGGTAGAACATGGAAATACGTGAATAAAGGTGGCGGACCCGATCGGAGATTTAGTGATAATCCTGAAATTCCAATAGCGGAATATGGATATATAGAATTATCCAGCAAAACCGGACTTAATGAGCGTATTAGTCTATCAAAGACTGATAAAGGCGATCACTTCCAGCGTGCCGTAAAAGCACTGGCAAAAGTTTGCGCGTAATTATATTTCTTTCGTACCCTTGCAGTAAGGGAAACCAGGACAACCCCAGAAGGGATTACCGTCGCGTCTGCGGAACCTAATTTTCATTTTCTTATTACATAAAGGGCAATTAGGTGACTGGAGTTCAGCTAATTCAGGTGTCATGTAGTGATTGCTACGGGTCGTTTTATGCCCGCCTGTTTTACACGATTTACAGTTTCTGCCTATGCCGCTCTTTAAACGGCTATCTTTGAATTCAGAGAGGGGTTTTACTTCTTCACATATTGGGCACTCTTTAGCTTCGCCAGCACCCAATTTTCTGGCCTTTTCAACAATGTCTTCTGTAAGCTCAAGTGTTATTGAGTTTTTTTTTTACGAGATTTTCTAATCGTTTTGAAAGTGTAACTACGGGATCATCACCAAGGTTGAAACGATTGATTCGGATAAACTTATAGCCGTAGCTTTCCAGTATTTTTTCTCTCTCTACATCGGCAGCTTTATAATAATTTTGGTAATTCAGTTCGTTGACATCATCCCAATCAGTAAAGTGCTCTTTAAAGCCATCATATTCAATGATGATATTGAGTGGCTTTCCCTCCTTTAAATATTGCAGAAGAAAGTCACAACGATAGCTGGGGTGTTTGTAACCATTATCCAGTTGTTTTAAATATTCTCCGATCGGAAATTGAGCATGGAGATTAAGGTAATCTGTATTAGCCTGATAGAAGCTTGTATCCTTAATCCACTCCAGCACTTTCTTCTCCATAGGAGATGAGGGATCAACATCAGCTTCGGAGGGTTGTTCTCTCCCCACTTCCAGCTGTTTCTGATAGTGTTTAAGGGCAGTACTTATAGAACCGCTGAATTCTTCAAGAGGTTTACTAAGGATAAAATGTATGCACTCTTTTGCCCGGCTAAACCCAACGTTCAGGCGTTGTAACCGTATTTTTTTCTCATCATCATTGTCGTGTTTTAAGTCACTGGCGAATATATAGTTTGTCCTGTCAGATATAGGAGAGGCAACCATTGAGTAGAAAATAATATCCCGCTCTTCGCCCTGGCATGTGTCAAACGTCATTACTTTAAGTTTAAGTTTAGAATAGATGTCATCTGCGTAATCCGATTTTGATATTTCAGTGGCAATATACTTTTGCTGATTTGTAAAAGGAGTAATAACTCCCACGCTAGGTGGGTTTTCACCCTCTAAAATATTCTCCAGCTCCTTAATTATGAATTCTGCTTCAAATGGATTTGTGTTTGCTCTTTCCGAAACTTCCAGTTTCTTATCATGTTGAAGGATAGTAAATTTTATGACCTCATCTATGGGTTTTCCACGAATTTTGATTGCCTGAAGATTTCCGTCATAGAACCATCGGCTGGAGAAAGAAATTAACTCTCTGTACCCACGGAAATGCTTTCTCAGCATATCGTGATAGTTAGCAATATGTTGAAAGAACTCGAGTATGGATGTTTTGATATTAAATTGCTGAATCCGTTCTAATTTTGCAGCATCGGCGGATATATGGCTAAGGAAGCTTGCCTTAATATCGTTCATGTAGCGGTGATTTATTACATTGCTGGCATTCGATGTTTTTACGTTACTGAACTGTTTGTTATCCCCCAGCACAATAATTTTCTTGGCTCTAAGAATTGCAGGAAAGGCCTGTGCAATACTTACCTGAGAAGCTTCGTCGATGATTACGACGTCAAATAATTCCCTTTCTAAAGGAATATACTCCGCGTAATCACGTATTCCTGCGATGATACACGGAAATGCTTCTTTGATTTTTTCAAACTCAACACGTGGAAATTTTTGCTTCTTGGATATGATCTTTTTAAGTGTTTGTGCCGTAGATCTGCTGCCCTCTACAAAATCGATAACCCTCTTATCAATAAGGTTTGCCATTTTAGTGGTCTGCAACTTCTCCATTTGATGGCATACGTCGGAGTAACTTACATCAGGAATTTCCCCAAAAAGGCGCATGTATTTTTGCTCTGCATCTTCATAGGAACGCAGCAGGTTAATGGCATTTAAAGATTTTAGGATGGCCTCTTTATCTTTTGCCCCCTGAATGCTGAAATCCATTTTCAGTTTATTAAGCAAGGGCTTGGGCAACTTCCCGTTCAGTTTGATAAACTCTTGGATTGGGGAAAGCTGGTCAAGCAATGCTATATCCGGGCAGTCGGGATGCGTGAGAATGCGACAGAATTCCAGAAAATGATTTTCGCCTATCTCACGCAGTCGGTATTTTATTTCTGATATACAGAAATATGCTTTCTCCAAGAGCCTTAAATCTTCTGCGAATGTAACGAACCTTCTTAGTTCAAGTGAGGAATTTAGCTGAATCTCTAACTGTTTTATCTCCGCTTTTCTGAAGAAGCCTTTAAAGAAGCCTGAGGTCAGCAACTTATACTGATGAATATAATCCTGTAAGGTACCTTCCGTTTCCTCTGTGATATTCAGCAAAACCGATAACTGGTCACCATAACCCTCCTGATTCATCTCAGCAGCTAGTCGAAAAATCTGTATGGTGGTAGAAATGCCTTCGTCAAACCAGTTTTTATGCTCTTTTAGAAGAGTATCGACCAAGAATAGATAATTTTGGTTATTCTGGTGCTGCCCAATACAAACAAAGAAGTTAGTCAGCGCCAAGGAGATGGCCGACCAGTCTTTGGTTGTTTTTAGCTTTTTTAAATCTACTTTCTTTCCCACTGCTGTTTCAAGATCGAGGAATTCCTTAATTCCTTTGAGATCAACAGACTCATATTGAGAAATTGTATGGGAGATGGCTTCTTGCAGTGAAACTTGTTTTTCCTTGAGTAGAGCCTCAACCTCATCTTCTTTTTGCTTGGAGGCTTTGTAATGGTCTTTAATTTTCGTAAGTGAGGAAGCCGTAATAATTTTGCCGAAGTTACGCTTATCGAGTCTTAGGATAGGGTTCTGAAAATCATCTGAAATACGGACTTTATTAATCGTATCAACGATTTTGTCTTCCACTACATCAAGCGCCTCCTTCTTGTCAGACAGAATAAGAACTGAGTTATTACGTATAATGGCATCAAAGGCTATGGCTGTAATTGTGTGGCTCTTTCCTGTCCCTGGAGGGCCTTGCACAGCTATGTACCTGCATCCTTCTTTTTGAAGTGCGCTTAGAATCTTTTTTTGTTCTTCATTTAAAGGAATGGGAGAATCATAAACCAATCGTTCAGAAATATTCCTGGCATCCCATTCGCTTTCGACTTCGCTGGTATAGGAAACAGGATCATCAACGATGTAGCCATTTATAAGGTTAATAAAAATCTCTGAAAGAGGATTGTCACCTTCTTCAATTAACTGAAGTAGTTCCTCGTAATCATTAACTAATGCTTCGTCCGATCTATCAAAAAGGCAAAAATAAATATCATTCGTTATATTTGCGTATAGTGACTTTTGTTGAGAAGGCTTTTCATCTTCGAGATTTAATGTATCGGACAAAGAAAAATGAGAGGCAATATCAGAGACAATAGGCTGCAAGTGGTCACAAATTCTCTTTTCTTCCTCTGATGTAGCGTAGAGAATTCTATCTTTCAGGCTATTAATTCCACCTGTTTTCTGCGCTTCTTTATTATATTCTTGGACAATATATTCGATGGCTTTCTTATTAATAAGGATATGCGGATCGAAATGCATGACGAACTTATCAATCTGCTTTTCAATTTGTATGGGAAAATAAAAGAGAGGATATGTTCGCTTGCTAAAATTGATGTCACAAAAATAGAGGTAAATATCTTCCTTATCGTTTAAGCGGTTGTTCTCAAATATTTCATTAAATTCTAAGAAGAGATCACTGGAGCTGAAATTTTCAAAAAATGCCTTTAGCTTATCTACCAGTACGTCTCGTTGCAGAAGGTCTTTGAGATACTTGGTAATTTCTTCTGCTTGGTTTTTTGTAAAAAACTGGATGAGAGACTTATCTATACTTTCATTTATATCTGAACAAAGCAGATCGATTAGATCGTCTTCGAGCTCAAAAATCGTTTCCAGGCCTAATGACTTTTCTTCAATAAGCGGCTTCTCAAGTACCTCAGAAAGCGGTCTTATAATATTTCTTAAAACAAGATTTCGGATTGTTTCGAGGCTTTCTTCATAGAAGTTATCCCAATCGTCACGGTACTTCTTTTTATGTTCCCTAAAGTCTTTAACAGCCTGGGTTATTGTCTCGTTTAGAGTGTCTTCTTTAAGTTCTTCAATATTATTATCGATGAAGTTCTTTAGACTGGTTTTAATTCGGGATTTGTACTGACCCCTCCTTATTTCTAAATTAGAGTTTTCAGTTCCTTCTTCCGTAAAAAATCTCCAGATAGCTTTACGGCAATTCTCATATTTTCTAAGATTTATGCCGGTAAGATGACCTTTTGAGTCTCTGATCCTTATATATCTTTTAGGTAGAGGCCTCTTATGGAAATCTGTTTCCAGAAAATCCATGTAATATCGGGTCAAATCTTTCAAAAATGCAGCGCCATGCTCGAAGATTTGAGGCTTAGGCATTTTAACTACATTCTGCATTGGTATCTCATTCTGATTCTAAGTTTTTTTAGCGTCGCTGATAAATACTCAGGCAAATCTTGCGTATATAATAAAGGATGCTAATACCTTGCCAATATTTCTTTTAATCTATTGATAATAGAGAAGTTTGATTAGCAAAGAAGACAAGGGGAGGCTACATGAATTCTGAGATACCATCAAAAGGGAAACTAGTCACCCGTGAAGAATTATATGTTCAGGTCTGGCAGACACCCATGAGTAAGCTCGCTGGTCAGTATGGGGTTTCGGATAGCGGTCTGCGGAAAATCTGTGACCGTCTAAACGTGCCATATCCGGCACGTGGATATTGGGCAAAGAAAGCAGCGGGATATAACGTAACGACCCGAAAATTGCCGACACAGAAAGAAAATACGCCAAAGGGTGCTTACATTCGTGCCACTTCATTAAATAAGAAGGTGCGGCCAGAGGTAAAAGCGGCGATAGCTGAGATGCGCCTTAAGAATCCGCGTATTCATATACCAAAGCGACTGGTGAAACCACATCCTATCATTGGAAAATGGCTTAAGGAAAATGAGAACCAATGGGCGCAATATCGGAGGGAATTCGATCCTGTGCGGCGACAAATATGGAAACCAGAGAAATTAACTGGAACCGATAAGCGCATCCACCTTATCCTACAAGGATTGTTTAATGCACTGGAAGCAAAAGGCGGCAAGATAAAGCAAAATGATAGGGGAGGGCTGGCTGTAGAATTCAAACAAGAAGAGGTGGAATTCAATATGCGAGAGAAGCTGAAACAAATATACAGACCTCTCACCGAAGAAGAAAAGGAGTCAGTTTTCTATAGAGACAGAACCACCATGCGTGAGTTGGTGCCCACAGGTTGCCTGGTGTTCACGATAAGAACCTGGCTGCCTGAGAATATGCGCCATGAGTGGGTAGAATCTTCCAATCATACAATGGAAGATATGTTAGCGGATATCGTGGCAACAATTCTTGCCGCAATTCCTCTTTTTGTTGCAAGGAGAAAACAAGAAGAAGAGGAAAAGCGTCAATCAGAAATCAAGCGACAACAACGCCTGGAGGAGGAGCGGTATCGGAAACAGGAAGATGACCGCTGGCAATGTTTCATCAATATGGCGAATATATGGCAAGAGGTGGAAACTGCCCGTAGGTTCCTGTCAAAGTTAAAGCAAATGCCTAGGGACGACTCAAGAGAGCTAGGCGACAAAACAATGGAGCAATGGATACGGTGGGCGGAAGAACAACTTGATCTACGTAATCCCATGAATCAGCGCAGCGACAAAATTTGGAAACTAATCGCTCAGGTTACAAGAAGAGAATATATCTAATTGGTTGGATTTCCTAATTAGCGGATTTCTGCGCAAATTTTTCGCACAAAATCTCGCACAAAACATATCGCGCCTAAAAAAGCCCTTAAAATATCAATAGGATAGAATGTGGGTATGCGGGCTCATAACCTGAAGGTCGTTGGTTCAAATCCAGCCCCCGCAACCAATCCCATAGCCAATTTCCCGCTATCTACTCAAACTGAAGATCAGACTTGTTACGCAGCCCATGGCTGGGGCTGATTTATGCTTGAATTATAAAGTAAGTATGGAAAGCAGTTTAGAACGAAGCGCATCAGCGGAAAAATGCTGCTGTACATGCACTGCGCCAGCCTTGCCCATCTTCGCGGCGAGATCAGGGTTTTTCGCCAACGTAAGCATGCGATCGGCTGCGGCATTCACATCGCCGACTGGAATAATATAGGCAGTGATACCCTCCTGCGTAATTTCCTGCGGCCCACCGGAAGCCGTGGCAATCACCGGTACGCCGACGCCGGAAGCTTCCAGCACCGTCATCGAGAACGACTCGGAGAAGGAAAAATTTAGCGCGGCAAAAGCCCTCTCAAGTATCGAAAACGTATCAGCATGAAAATCATGAAACGATACGCGATCGGAAATATACAGCTGTTGCGCCTGTGCTTGTAACTGCTCGCGAAAGCGGCAATTTTTTTCAAGCCCCATATCGCCGCCGTAAAATTCCAGCTGCAATGTTGAATCGTTTTTGGCCGCCACAGCAAAAGCTTGCAGTGCAATATCCTGACCTTTGCCATAGATATAGTTACCAATATAGACGAAGGTTTTAATGTCATCTGGCTGCCAAACTCTTGGTGTTCGGGGTGTCCCGCGGTAACAATTGTGGATCGTCTGAACCGAGAAATGTGCCGGTAAAAGCGACCGAATATAGTTGGACACAGCAACTATGTGATTAGCGCTATTTGCTGCCAGCCAAAGAATAGGCTGTGCCAGAAAGCCGGCAAAGCGCTTTGGGTCACACCGCACCCATGAGATGATTTTTCCCTTAAACCCAAATAGACGCAGAACGGCACCATGCATCAAATAAAAATCATTCAGCAGCAAAGCATCAGCGCCATCGTTTCTCATTCTCTTTAGCAAATGCCACGAGGCGATAAAAAGCGAAGGAACATAGCGAAGCAACGGGGAGATCCTCTTGGATAAACCCACGATTGGTAGATAGTCGACACGCCAAAAATCTTTCAACTCTTCAGCAGGAATCGTACTTTCACGCGGCAGAACAAGTACGACGCGCATCGAATTTTTCAACACGCGCGCCATATTACGCGCAGATATAAATGCGCCGGTGACGGCCACCGAGCCATCAACCAAATATAATACAGGTAGCGTGTTGTTTTGGGGTTGGTTCATGGCGCTAAAAATGTTGACGGAATACGCTGACCAAACGAGCGTTCGCCCTCAGGACTATAATGATCGCCATCCATAAAGTAGGTTCGGTCGCAGGAAATAAAATCTTTGGCCATATCGAATTTTATCATATCAATTTGTGAGTAATACACGATAGGCATATCGTAAAGTTTAGATTGAATGGCGCGATCCAGTTGCTGGAATGTTTCGGCCTGATTTTGTCGCAGCATAAAGGGATAATCGCAACCAAATTGGATCACGGCATTTTCATTGATTTGTGGCTCTATACGTGGCCCTAGCCAGATGACCTTGCTATGCTTCGTGAACGGCAGAAGATAAGCGATCACCGTGTCTATATAGGGGCCATTAAACGCTAGATCAGGCACAGCAGAATTCAAAGGTAAGCCTGAGAAAAATGAGCTATCAATTTCTCGCTGATGGCTATCGAGCAACAGGTGCGAACCCGCTTGCTCATAGATGATGGTATCAAAAAGTGCTGAGTTGTTTTTTATCAAATGCGGAAATTTATCATAAACGCAGATAGGCAGCGGAGAGTGAGCCCGGCATTTGCCTTGCGAAAAATCGGCCACGAATTTTCGATGCTCCAATTGCGATTCCAGCATGTAGTAGAGATCCATCGCGTGTGAATCACCAAGAATCGCCAGCCCTTTGCCATATTTCTTGTGGCAAGAAAGCAATCGTGACTCTACTTCTGAGGTCAGGGATTTGATGCGAAAAACACAATCATCGTTATCATGATAGGCGGGTTGCTGTTTTGCTTCTTCGAGTAATTGATAGGCGCGTATTTGTTGCGGTGTGGCGTGCTTTTCCCAATGGCTTTGGTGCTGAGAGGTGAAGCCGCCATGCGCTCCAGCGGCAAGCAATAGAAAGGCTGTCACAAGAGCCAGAGGCAAAGCACGACGATTAGGTACATATCGTGAGTGCTGCTTGTTACGAAATGGCTGCTCAACGTACTTCCATGTGATGGCGGCCAGCGCGAGGGATAAAAGCGTAAGCCCCAGCACCATGAAGGGGGATATTTCTTGATAGGTGCGAATGCGGGTAAAGGCAAATAACGGCTGATGCCACAAATAGGCGCTGTAACTGATAAGGCCAATGCCGACCATGATTCGCACTGAAAGCAGCTTTGCAACCCAAGTTCTCTGCGTGGCATAAAGCAGCATCAGCGCCGTGCCAACCACCGGTAAAGCAGAATAAAGGGAAGGCAGGCGCATCGATTCGTTGTAAGTAATAAGCGCTACGACGACGAACCCTAGGCCAAGGGATGCCGCTACATTATTTTTTTGCGTAGGCGTTTGATGGTGAACCAGCGCACAAAGCGCGCCGATCATTAATTCCCAGGCGCGAGTGGGTAACAAAAAGAAGTTGGCGTTGACATGGTAGCGCGAGGCATATTCACTCAACATAAGGCTGGCGAGAGCAGCTAGGCCAACCCACAGATAGGTCTGCCGTTTGCCATATTTCCATACGAGCCATAACACCAGCGGGAATAGTAAGTAGAATTGTTCTTCAACCGCCAGGCTCCAAGTGTGGAGCAAAGGTTTCTCTTCGGCGGCGGCCGCAAAATAACCACTTTGCTGCCAGAAAAATATATTGGAAACAAAACCAATCACGGCAAGCAAACTGCGCGAAAAATCCTGATATTGCGAAGGCAACATCCAAACCCAAGCAAAGGGAATACACACTAGTATGACACAAAAAAGTGCCGGTAAAATTCGTCGCGCCCGGCGGGCATAAAAATGCTTCAGCGAAAAACGACCCTGCGATAATTCTTCAAGAATAATCCCTGTAATCAAATAGCCGGAGATCACAAAAAAGATATCCACGCCCAAAAAGCCGCCACTGAAAATATTCGACCCGCCATGAAATAGAATGACGGGTATCACCGCCAAAGCGCGTAAGCCATCAATTTCAGGGCGGTATTTCATGGCTTGGTACTTTTGAGAAGATCGTGAATTACCGCTAACCAGCGCGGTGCAACCACATCCCAGTCATAATCCAGCACGCGCTGACGCGCTTTTTCGACATAATGTGCACTCAAGCTATCCTTTTGCAAGGCATCAGTCAGCGCTCGTATCCATTCCTCGTCGTAGCGTGGATTATCAATACGCGGCAACAAAAGCCCATATTCAGCTTCATAAACGCGATCAAGAGGATAAGGCTTTTTCTTATAAAGATTATCATGCGTAAGTATGGAACGGGCACCCCAGGCCGCATCCGCTGCGATGACTGGCGTGCCGGCGCACATAGCCTCCAGTAAAATATTGGGCACACCCTCGGTGCCCGATGGCAAGGCAAACACACGCCCCAGCGTCATAAACTGTAGGGGATTTTTTTGGTATCCAGCAAACAGCACAGAGGTTTTGCCTGGAGTGGGATCATCCATCGCTAACCCAGCCTCAGTACATTGCTGCTGCAGGGCCGGCAACATGGGTCCATCTCCAATCAGTAAAAGTTTAGCTCCCGGTACGTTTTGTGCTACACGAGTAAATACACGGATGAGATGCTGAAAGTTTTTTTCAACAGAAACACGGCCTGCTGCAACGATCACGGGTTGACCTTTGAGCCCAATAAAATGTTCTGGAGGCACTTCCAGCGCGCGGCTAAAGTTAGTTTGTGCAAAAATAAACGGTGGAATGACGGTGACTTTCGAGAGGTTCCAAGGCCCACCTAACTGGTGAACTTCGTTGCATAACCCAGAAGAAACCGGAACAATTTTTGCCGCAAAATTGAGAATGAGCGGGTCTAACAGATGTTGGAAAATACGCCGCTTAAGGCCCATGGCATTGGCATCATGTGCCCGCGGCCCGCGTAATGAGATGATGGTTTTATTGTTCACGCCTGCCAAGACATTTAACAGGTTGGGTCCCGATAAAAAACTGATGCACACATCGTGCTGTTTTTTAAGCCGCCGCAAGGTGGTGATGCGCTGCCACCAACGCTGAAAAAAGTTTTTCACTGAATCACTGAGCATCGTGATGGGCGGCTGCAATGCTTCATGGCCAAGTGAGTAACCGAGCGAACCATAATTTTCTGTGAATAAAGCTACACGAACATCCATCCTGGTTGAAAGAAAGTTTGCCAGGCGAATAAACGAGGTTTCCGCACCGCCATACCCTAGGTGCGTCATCAACATCAGAACTTTAGGACGGTATGAACTTTTTTCTGTCATAGATTTTTTGTTCTCAGGCTATATAGTCACCCTGATAACTATACATACACTATTCTTGGTGAGTTCAAACTATGAAGACATATGACAAGGCGCAGTATCGAACGACCACGGGTTATTGGCGATTCGAAGAAGGTAAAGCCAGCCAGAGTTTTTCATCGCGTGTCATCCAGTTAATCAAGTTTTTCAAGCAACAGGTTGAAAAATTGTTGGGAGTTCAGATTTCCAAAACCAGCAATCTTAAACGAGATGAACAGCATTCTGTGATACTCAATCCACGGGTTTTGGCGGATAGGAATCAAGCGTTGGCAGAAAAAATAAAAGAATTTTTATCATCGTTGGGCCTTGAGGCTTCTATTCAAGATATTCAGCAGTATATTGCGGCTTATAACCAAGTATTCAAACAGATCACAATTTCAAACCTTCATGGTGGAATGGGGTATAATAATGGGTTGCTTGTCTATTGTTTCACGAAGGTGGTGAATCCAGATGCCGTTGTGGAATCAGGCGTGTGGCGAGGTTTTAGCACCGCACTTCTGGATGCGGCCAGCACACCGCAGACGAAGCTCTATTGTTTTGATATTAACCTTTCGAAAGTGGAACATCGATCCCCCAAAGCTCGCTATTTTGAGCATGATATAGAAGGCTTTCAGGAACCGATTGTAGGGAATAAAATATTGGCGCTGCTGGATGACCACGTGTCGCATTATGACCGCTTGCAATGGTGCAGAACAAAGGGCATTCCGTATATCATTGCAGATGATGATTTATCAGTATTTGCCATTCATTCGGATGACTGGCCACCGATTCCTACCGTACAGATGGTGATGCACTATGACAAAATACCGCACCAGTTCGAGTGGGTGCGATGGGGCAGACAAGCGGAGGCTAACATAGAGGGTCTGCAATGCGATGTGTTTCAAAAGGAATATTATTATACTACAGCGCCGGATTTATTTTACCTGACAGGCTATAAAAACACATCGCCAACATCGTTTTTGGTTAAGAAATAGGGGCGTATTTTTGCGAGTGCCTCGGTGGAAGATTGGCGATTGTGGGCGACATCAGCAGCGATTGATTCGCTCGAGGTGTTCAGTGCGTTCTTAATCGCTTGTTCCCAATCATCCGTGCGATTGGCGGCGACAAGCTGGGTGGCATTCGGCAACATCTTGTGCACTTGCTCCAGCTTGGGTTCGATGTTGACGATGACGCTGGGAACGCCAAGGCAGGCGCCGCAGATTGCTCCATGGGCCCGACTGGTCAACAGTACATCCTGCCCGTGCAGGTGATGGGCAAAATCTTCAAGGCGCATGGTATGCGGCTGCCAAATATGTGTGGTGAATGCTGCCAGTAAGGATCGTAATTTAGGATCCTGCCGCTGATCAAAAATAAAGCCCGTGACCTCGTAAGTTTGGGCAAGCTTTGAAAAAATCGACGTAAGTAACGGGTAAGGAGTGCCCCCAGTCTCTTCAGGCCAATCGCGCAGAATGATTCCCAGACGTGGGCGGAAAGAGCGGTGCTTGGGCGCTAAGGCGGGTAACCAATGTTCGGTTAAAAAAGCTAAATCAGAACCACGAATAATTTCTGAAGTCATGACGGGTGCAAAACGCTTTAGATTATCTAGGCTTTGAGCATCGCGTACCCATAACGCATCAAAATCAGCAAGTATAGGCAGGCGATCACGCCACAGGCTTATTGAACCACGAGAAAAAGGGCCAACGCCGATACCTAACCCAACACGATGCGTGGTCGAGGTGCGGCGTTTACGCGTCATTTTACGCACGAATCGCTCTAGCTTTAGATAAGTTGGTGCGCCGAGAATTTCAAAAACATTCTCTAACAATTTTGTGCCAGCCCCATGTGCCTTAAAATCAAAAAATACACCACCCCCCCCATGCACGATCACATCAAAATGCCCATGGTAGCCGGATTTTAGAATTGTGATGTCCTGAAACAACGAGGTCACATAGCCCTTTTCATCGTCAATAATCGTATGGAATACACCGTGAGGTATTTCGCGCTTTAAAAGTTTGTAGGTAACGGTGAGCAAGACATCATCGCCAAAATTGCCTTTGCCGTAATAGCCCAGCAGGAGCACACGAGGAGATGTCACCGATTACTTTCCTCGATAAGTTTTTGCATCTGGGTAAGTAAACCGCTGACAACACGCTCAGCCTGATAATATTCAGGAGCTGGCTTTGGTTTTGCTGCACGCAATTCTGGAAGTTTTTCTACCAGGCCACAAAGAAGTTTTGCAATTTCCTGTGGGTTTGAAGGCGCCGCAGACCAACCATAACCACTCTTGCAAATCCGCTCCGTTTCACTGCCTTCCGGTGTAATAGACAGCATTGGTTTTCCCAGGGCAAAGCAATCCGTCACTTTAGATAGTAAGGTTGCTTTGATTAAGGGATGTTCACTATCCGCTTCGATGGTTAGGGCGATATCGGAGGCGTATTGTACTGCGCATGCCTCGGCATAAGAAACGGCACCGCGATAGCGAATATCCGGGCTGCTTTGCAATAGCTTAAGTATGTGATCCTGCGTTTTTCCATAAAAATCAATGCGAAGTTTTTTTAGTAACTCAGGTTGCGACTGGCGAATAATATCGAGCGCATCTAATAAAGGTTTGGGTGAACGGCTACCATAAAGGCTACCTGCGAAAACAATATGTAAGCGGTCATCTGCTGCAAGTAGGTGTTGCACCCATTTACCTGATTCCTCAACATCAGGCATTACGTTAGGTAAAACGATTATTTTGTTTGCGAATTGAGGATATTTGTTTTTGTAAAAATCTGCCTGACCTTGTGCAGTTAACGTAATAAGGTTTGCTTGCTCAAAGCACGCGGCTTCTAGTTTTGCATGCCGCCGATCTGGCAATGTAAAGGGACTATCGGCCCAGGGATCGCTTAAGTGCATAATCCAAGGAATAGATAACTGCTTTTTAAGCCCTCGCGCCAATAATGCTGCACTGAGAGGGAAAGATCTGGAGTATAAAATATCAGGTTTTTTAGTAAGCTGTTTGATTACTGTCCCTGCTTGCAACTGGATCCAGCATAGCGAATCAGGCATATGAAAAAGTCTGAATCGCTGTGACATAAACACACGGCTAGTCAGGCGATGGAAAGGAAGCCTAAGACTTTGTGTATCGAAATGGTTGAGCTTTAGCTCGAGAGACGCATCGTGATGTACCCATGAAGCTGCCTCCGGCGCTACAGTAATGAGGCGTCCTGTGGCCTGTATATCTAACTCTTTGAGAATGCGCCGTACTTGAATAGCTTCTGCACCATTTCTAGGAGGTGCATGGGGTGCTATTAAAAGTACATAAGGCTTTTGGTTCATATCTATGCAGTGAGATTTTTTATGTATCGACGCGTCAACAGCAAGCCGCTGGACAACAATATTAAGTTACGCAAAAGCCAAGCGCAAGAGAGGCATAACAAGGCCTGGTAAAAATTCATAGTAACAAAGCATAAGACAGCCACAAGCCCGATAATAGAGCAGCTCACAATTTCTAACATAAGTTCGGTGCCCTGATGCCGTATGATCCGGAAAATTGATTGTAGACCTACAGCGGCAAACGCAAAAAAATAGGCCACACTTAAGATCTCAGCTATAGCACCCGCCTCCGTCCAGTTGGCCCCAAAAATAAAAGTAAAAATAGATTCACCAAACAAAAATATAGGCGTAACCAGACCTATACCCCCAATGAGATACAAAACGGATAACATCACGATATGTTCTAGGAGTTTTTCAGGAGTCTTGCGCTCTATTTCAATAAGACGCCGATACACCACAGGTGCGGTGGTCAAAGCAATCAGTGTGACGGGCAAAGTAAGGATAGAACTGGCTAAAATAAAATGACCGGTCTGCTCGCTTGAAAAAAATAGGGCAACCATCATTTGTACACCAAGAGTAGTCAGAGGAAATAATTGCTGTGTAGGCGTTGAGTAGAAGATAAAATTTTTATAGCGTCGAAGAGTTGAAAAAAATTGCTTGCGGGAATGTATGGTGGCAATCCAGTGGCGCATTCCCTTATCAACAACTAATAAGCCTACGGAAACCGTGGTTACTACATAACCAAATACCATCGAAGCTAACACAAATGCCGGGTGCCCGCCTGCGACAGAGCCAAGCGCAATCGCGCCACCGCGCGAGCAAATAGGCTCAATGATTTGCCCCAATGAGGTGCTGTTAAAATGGGCGCGCTCAACGGCTACCATCAACATAATCTGTCGTGCAGCGCCTGTTAGAACGAGCAAAGGAAAAAACAATAAGGCGGTTTCCGAAATATCCATACCCACATGCCTCATGTCGGTGATTCTTATTATTAACGCAACCATTACAGATAGTAGAGTTAGACCAACTAACATCCACAGCATACACTGCATAAGTCGTGCACGATCTGCCGATCGCTGTACGGTCGGGTAAGCGTAAGGCAAGGAGAGCATGCCAATGCTCACGAATACAGTAGCAGAAGAATTGATAAGACCAAAAGTCGCGTAGGCTGACGGATCGTAGAGGCGTGTCATCACGGGGGTAGAAAATAAAACAATCAAAAATTGTGCACCACCCCCCCCAAGTGATTTAAGATTGTCCGCTAAATATTTTGAAGGTTTGAACATGTCTTGCAGAATAAAACAAAACTTCGCTATAGTCATTGAGATCATTTAATTCGAGTCGCATAGAAACCATATTAAAATGGCCACATTTTAAGGCCAAGAATTTTAAAAACTTTTTGTCTACATAGTCCTATTTATGCTGAGAAAGACGCTATTTCATAAAGGTATATAAACCATGAAACGAGGGCTTGTTCTTTTGAAATACGGATCGCGCGCAGCAAGCACGCGTTACCGCTTTGTGCAGATGGTGAAGTATTTAGAACCACTTTCCATCACGCTGGAATTTTGCCCTCTACTTGACGACCGGCAGCTAGAGACTTTATTTGCAACGGGAAAAAAGAGTTTTTTTAGCGTTTTTTCTTCGTATGGAAAAAGACTCATCGATTTAATTCGCAGCAGAAATTACGACTTTATCTGGGTACAATATGAGTGCTTTCCGTATCTGCCGGGAATTTTTGAGACACTGGTTTCTTATTGTAATAAACCAGTAATTGTTGATTTAGACGATGCAATTTTCCATCAGTATGATCACCACAAAAATCCGCTCATCCGCAACGTGTTAGGTAATAAGCTTGCGCCATTATTACGCCGTAGCGATTTGGTCATTTGTGGCAATTCATACCTGCAAGATTATGTTAGCCGCTATTGTCACCATACGGAAATTGTTCCGACGACAGTGGATACGACATGCTATGTTCCGGCAAGGGAAAAACCTACAACGGCTATACCGGTTCTTGGCTGGATAGGTTCGCCATCTACATGGAAATACGGCGCGCCACTCGCGGACGTTTTTTCACGATTTGTGAAAGCAGACCAAATGTCGGTCCTCGTGGTGGGGGCCGGGTCTACAGTGAAGCAAGCAGCACCTTTTGAATTTCGCGAATGGTCAGAAGTACGGGAGATAGCAGATTTGCAGCAAATGGATATAGGTGTGATGCCACTGCCTGACGAACCTTGGGCAAGAGGCAAATGCGGTTTCAAACTAATTCAATACATGGCATGCGGCATTCCGGTGATAGCTTCACCTGTGGGAATGAACCGCGAAATTGTGGAGCATGGCGTTAATGGCTATTTGGCTACAACTCCGGAGGAGTGGCAGCAGGCTATCGAGCGGCTGCTTGCAGATGCAGGGTTACGAAAAAGAATGGGCGAGGCAGGCCGCACTCGGGTTGAAAAATTCTACTCTATTAAAGTACAGGGCCCACGGGTGGCACACATGGTTCAGGCCTTATTTAACCAGGATTGAAACATAAGAATACTCCATAGCTGATGTTCCATATCGCGGCGATTGGATTGGTGTATTTGCCAGATTTTTTCGACCGTCGCAGGGTTAAAGTAGCCTTGCCTTTTGAGTGTATCGGTCGAAAGAAGGTCGGCCGCCCATCTTTTTAATGAACCTCTTAACCAATCACCTAGAGGCGCAGAGAAGCCGGCTTTTGGCCGTTCGATCAAGTTTTGCGGCACATAGCGATAGAGTAGCTGACGTAATAACCACTTACCCTTACCTTGATGGATTTTCATGTTCAGCGGTAACTGCCAGGCAAAAGCCATTACCTCCGGATCGGTAAAGGGAGTGCGTGTTTCCAAACCCACGGACATAGAAGCGCGATCCACTTTGGTAAGAATATCACCTGGAAAATAGGTGATCGCATCCTGAAGCATCATCCACTCAGAAAAATCGAGGCCAAGATGCATACCGCTTTTTTGGTAAGCTGGCTCTTGCGCGCCATTGACCACTCTACTGGGATGAGGATTGAGAGAGCACATGCTATGATAAAAATCTTCGGGCGAAGTGGCTGTGATTTTTTCATAATCTTTGTAAAGTCTGCGTTTAAAGGTTTCCCCTGGCGCCAAACGAAATAGAAATGAGGAACGCGTTGCCAATAGCATATCCGCTAATTTTTTGCGTAAACCTAAAGGCAAAACAGAAACGGCATTCCATATTCGGACGCCGCTGATATAGCGGTTATAACCTCCGAATATCTCATCGCCTCCGTCCCCTGTAAGAGCCACAGTTACGTGCTGGCGGGCAAATCGCGATACTAAATAAGTTGGGATTTGCGAAGAATCAGCAAATGGTTCGTCGTAAATGTTCGGTAGTAGTGGAATGATATTTTCCGTATCCGCGGCAGAAAGGTAAATTTCCGTATGCTCGGTTCCTAAATGTTTAGCCACGGCTTTGGCAAAAGGTGATTCATCGAATTTTGGTTCGTGAAAGCCAATAGTAAAAGTTTTTACAGGGCGCGCCGATTGCGCCTGCATCAGCGAAACCAGCGTGGAAGAATCAACCCCCCCCGAGAGAAATGCGCCTAGAGGCACATCCGCCACCATGCGCTGCTTCACTGCATATTTTAGCAAATTCTCGAGCTGGTCGATGGCTTCTTTTTTGCCACCGACATAACGATAGCGCGTGCTTCTTTCCACCATGGTCTCAAACGACCAATAAGGAGTTTGTTCCGCGCTCATTTGCCCGGCTTTGATACGCAAGTAATAGCCCGGCCTGAGTTTATAAATGTTAGTATAAATTGAATAGGGTGCAGGGATATAATTGTAGCGCATCAATAGATGCAAGGCGTCACGGTTAATCTCAGGCGGCCAGTTGCTCAAACCCTGAAAAGCCTTGAGTTCAGAAGCGAATACACATTGATCGCCTACCCAACCGTAATAGAGCGGTTTTTCCCCCATGCGGTCGCGTGCGAGCGTTAAGGTTCGCTCTTCTTTATCCCATAAAGCGAAAGCAAACATGCCATTCAGTTTAAGTAAGGTTTTTTCTACCCCCCACGCCGCAACGCAAGCAAGCAACACCTCGGTATCGGAGTGTCCGCGCCAGGTTTCATGGAGTTGCGCGCGCAATTCTTCAAAATTATAAATCTCGCCATTGAAACTTATGACATAACGGCCATTCGAGGAAGCCATCGGTTGCTGACCTTGGGGTGACAAATCGATGATCGACAATCGGCGGTGCGCAAGTGCGATACCGCTTGATGCATCGACCCATACGCCACTGCCATCTGGCCCGCGAGTAATAAGGGCATCAGCCATGTGTGCGGCTGTTGCTTGTAGGTCTGCCGCACTTAATCGGGATGACCACGATAACAGCCCAGCAACTCCGCACATCGATTTTGTTCCTGTTTTTTTTGTAAAAACGAATTACACTATCGTAACCTCAAGAGCTTTACATGAATACAATAAAAACTACAACTAACGCGTGATACCTTACTTTTTACTTTTACTAGTTCCTTCAACATTTGCGCTAGTGAATACGCGCAAAGTGTCGCTATTGCTATGGCTTCTTACCTTTTTTCTTTTTGTCGTTTTTGTAGGTTTTCGCTTTGAAGTAGGACCCGACTGGCAACCCTATGTCTACATCCATTCAAGCATAAGTAACCAGGATTTTGGCGACATTATCCTGCAAGCAGAACCTCTCTCCTATCTGCTGTTTTGGATTTCAGAAAAATTAGGCTTCGAGGTGTATCTAAGTAACGTAGTAGGTGCCATCATTATGATGGTTGGGGTATTTAGTTTTGCCAGGCGTACGGCAAATCCTTGGATCGCCGTATTAGCAGCCGCACCGTACTTTATTATTGTAATGGGTATGTCAGGAGTACGGCAGGCAATGGCGGCGGGAATCATTTTGTTGCTGTTTTCGCGTTGGGAGCGCTACAGCCTTTTAACGCGTTGTGCCTATATTCTGATTGCCGCAATGTTTCATACCAGTGCGCTCATCAACAATATTTTTCTTGTAACCAAACTCAATATTCCATTGCGATACAAGGTTGTTTTTGGGGCCTTGATTTTTCTTCTCACGATGTATTTGAGTTTTGAAGTATCGATGTATGCCGATAACGTAGCGCGATATAAGCAACGGTATCTGGATGAGCCGCTGCTAGTTATGTCATTCGGATCCCTATATCATATTTTGATGATCGCTATTCCGGCGGTCATAGGATTTTTATTCCGCAAACGTATTGTGAGTTATATCCATAGCCCGGCGATGCTTCGATACGGGTTATATGCGGTATTAATTGTTATTGTAATTAACTTTATTTCATCCACCGTAGCGAGCCGCTTAACGGTATATCTGTATTTTATACCGATGATGGTTTATCCCGCGCTGATGTTTATTTTTGGGAAACGCGCCCAATCCACTGTGGCGTTTTTGATTATCGTTTTCCACATCACGATTATGGCAGCCTGGCTAATGCTGGGTAACCACTCTTTCGCTTATGTCCCCTATAAGAACGTGTTGTTTCAAGATGAGTAAAACCATTCTGATTTCTATTAACACGTCTTGGAATATTTTTAATTTTCGCCGGGAACTTATCGAGTCGCTAAAAAACCAAGGTTATCGTATTGTTACCGCCGCGCCTAATGATGGCTATACCCCCAAGCTACAAGAAATAGTGGATCGCCATATCCATCTGCCCATGCAAGGAGATGGAACTTCCTTACTTGGCGAACTTAAATTGATATATCGTTACATACAATTATTACGCGAAGTTAAACCAGCAGTTATGCTGACATATACCATTAAGCCAAACATTTATGGATCGTTTGCCGCGCGGTTGTTAGGTGTTCCCATTATAAATAACGTATCCGGCCTAGGTACAGCGTTTATACGTAATAATTGGCTAACATTTTTGGTAAAACGGCTTTATCGAGCAGCTTTTCAACGTTCTGCCTGTGTATTTTTCCAGAATTCAGAAGATAGGGATTTGTTTATTCGGTTGAAGCTTGTAATGCCCGCTAAGGCAGCCTTAATTCCAGGCTCAGGTGTGGATTTAGATTTTTTTTCTCCTGCCGTTAGGGCGCCTAAGGAGGCAGAAGCGCCCATAAGTTTTGTCCTCATCGCGCGTATGCTATGGGATAAGGGGATTGGTGAGTTTGTAGATGCGGCGCGCATCGTAAAAGCAAAATTCCCGCGCACGGTATTTCGACTTGTGGGCCCTCAAGGCATACAAAATAAAACTGCCATTTCCGAAGCAACGATACAAGCATGGGTGGACGAGGGAGTGGTAGAGTATCTCGGGGAAACTAATACAGTGCGTGATGTAATTGCGGCCCATGATTGTATTGTGTTGCCTTCCTACCGCGAGGGAATGTCCCGTGTATTGCTGGAAGCCGCCGCCATGGGAAAGCCGCTTATAGCTACCGACGTTCCGGGGTGTAGGCAGATCGTAGAAGACACAAAAAACGGGCTGCTGTGTAAAGTGCAAGATGTAGAAGATTTGGCGCGTGCCATAATTGTTTTCTTGAATCTTTCCCCTAAGCAGCGTGCAGAAATGGGTGCCGAGAGTCGTGCAAAGGCCGTGCGGGAATTTGACCAGAAATTGGTGATTGACGCTTACCAGCAAAAAATCAGGATGTTATCCGTTTAGTCTGGCTCCTCTTACGAATACGTATGCGTCGCATAGTGCGTTTTTCGGAAGAATGCGGGGGGGCAGAAAACCGCGGGTCGCACTGTGATGCGCAAACAACGATTATTGCAATGAATAGGGCTGCAATTGAGGGTATCTGAAGGGGAAAATCTATCAGCGAATGAGACGCTCCCAACAATAAAACGGCAAAACCCAATGTAGGGTTAATATATCGCTCTTTACGCCGTATTATCCCACAAAAAAGCAAGTAAATGATACTCAACAGACACACCAATAGGAGTAAAAGCGACGGTAGACCCATCTCCGCCGTAAATTCCAGATAACTATTATGAGCCTTATCAATAATACCATCGGAAGAAATGTTATCCGGGCGATATTGTTGAAATAGTAAAGGGAAACCGCCAAGCCCAACTCCTAACCATTTATGATCTTGAATCATAGGAATAACAGCAGAAAAAACCTCTAGCCGCGTGTGGTGATCCAACCCCTCGCGGGCGAGGGTATTAATAAAGATATGGCCAAAATTAAGAAGAATCCAACCAAGTAACAATATCATGGAAAAAGAAGAGCCTATAATTGTGTAACGGCGCGCGCGCGTAGTCATGTTTGCTTTTAAAATAACGATGATCAAAAAAACAAAACTACAAATCAGTGAGAAAAAAATAGCCCCACGCGACCCTGTCGTAAACAATCCGGCGAAAACCAGCAAAACGGCAAACAGTAGAAAAAACCCCTGCACAATAGTAAAAAAAGTAAGTTGATCGATGAGTTGCGGCAGCCTTCTGTGCGACGTGTAGAGTGGGTTTCTAAAAAAACGCGCCGATTGCGCCAGTGCTAATAAAAGTATGACGCCGAGATAGGTGCCTGCGTTATTGGGGTTGATGAATCCATGGGCATAAAATTGCACGACTGCTTGAGATCCATGCGAGCGAGTAAGGAAAAAAGTAAATGCCAAACAAGCCAATCCACATACCAACAGGCCTTGAAGAAAAAGCTTTGCGCTCGACTCGGAAGAACCAATGGAAAGCGCAATAGCATAAGCGATAATACAGAGCAAAAGCCGGCCTATTGCATTCAACCAGCCTGCCTGATCAAAAAGAAGAGTGTTTGGAGCGGTTAGTTTTTCAATAGTTTGTTCGGCTAACCCATTAGCACCGTCATTTAGCCATGCACCATGTAACCACTGCTGTAAAAAAAGAACCAGCGTCAGGCATAATAAAAACACGAGGCCAATGACTTTTAAAGTTGGATGTAGGCTCTTTGCGCTTCCCAAGCCTAAGATTAAAATAGGCAAAGAAAGCAATAGAAAGAACGCCAGCAATGCGTCATATACGGCACCACGCGCGAGGCAAGCTAGTGATAGTAACGCTGCAAAAAGTAGCGCCGTAACATCCAGCGGGCTTAAATGAAGGCGCTGCACTCTAGCCTCTAATCATTGATCAGCTTGACAAGCAGAACATCACGTAAAGCGCCAAGCAGTTTTGTAGCATCGGTAAATGGATGATTCGATACATAGAGCACATCATTATTTCGTAGGTCCATTTTTTGTGCCAGGAACATGCCTGCTGGCTGCGTTAAGTTAAAGCGATAGACGGTGGGGATTGGCTCGGCCTGAGTAAAATTGGCAAGCTTTACCCCCATTGCTTCTAAAAGTTTAGGTTCTTCACGACGGAACACGACGACCGTTGCTGCTTCGGCAAGATCGCCATTCAAACCTCCGGCTTTAGCCAAAGCATCTGCAACAGTGAGATTCTCAGATTCAAATGGAATGCGGTTATTAACCCGTGTTGCCCCAAGGACATTGTAGAAACGCTCGTCTCTCTTAATAGCCAGTATATCGCCCGGCTGTACGAAAATGTTGTTTTCCGGTTGTGTAAGCAGAGAGCTGAGGCGTATCGTGGCAGAAGAAGCACTGCGTTGAAGTGTTACTAGCGTGTTGTGATCCGCGCCTTTGGGACCACCCGCCATGCTTAGCGCATCGAGGATACGAATACCCCCTTGAGAAAGGCTGTAGCGACCTGGCGTATTAACATCACCAATCACCGAGAAAAGATTAGAAATACGGTTGGTCAACGTCACAATAACCTGCGGTTCGATAGCGCGGTTTAGCAGCCTTTTCTGGATATCGTTTTGTACGTCAATCGGGGTGCGACCATTGACTTTGATTAAACCGCCATCGCCCTCTTTATCAGCATAAGGAATACTGATGGTACCGTGCTGATCCACTTCCTGGTCCGGCATCGAGACATAATTGCCACTATTAATAGCGCCTCCCGAAGGCACAAACAAACCGCCTGCCGCAGCTTCAAAAATCGTCACCCGGAGCGTATCTCCAATACCAATCAGATTATCGGCAGGCGCGCTTTTATCGGTAAAGGCACCCTTGAAAACTGAGTTGTCTTCAATCCCCTGTAAAGCCTCTAGAATTTTGGGATCCACATCCACCAAAACAAAAGGCAAGCCTTCCTCACCTACAGCGCCCACTGTAGTGCCAACGTGTTCCGCGCGCATATGGTCGAAAGACACGCCCCGAGGACCAGCGCTCGGCATGGCAGTACAACCCGTCAACGCTAGAATCAAAATTAAGCTAAAGACGTGAAAAGACAGCCAAAAACTCGCGCTTTTTGGTGGCGGGATCCACTGAAAATGGTAATGAACACGATTCATTGCACGCGGATCGATTCGACTTCCCCCTCAATTACAAGCACCTAAATGCCTATACTATATATAGTTACGGGCGAAGAAAAAGTACACTAAATTTAATAACAACTTATTGAGAGATAGCAATTTTACGTCACTCACAATAAACAGCTTGTGGAAGCCTAATTGCAACAAAAAATTAGCCCATAAAAATGGTTAATATCTTGTTATTTAAAGGGATTATTTGCGATAAGGCTAAATATTAAAATATTCGCGGTACCAAGAAACAAATTTTTGGACCCCTTCACGTACCGAGGTGGAGGGTTTGTAGTTTGTCGTATTTTCCAGCAAAGTAACATCCGCAAATGTATCGGGAACATCCCCGGCCTGTAGGGGTAAATATTCCTTCAAAGCCTTTTTCCCCAAAGCTTCTTCAAGCGCCTCCACATAATCGGCTAAGAGCACGGGTGTATTGTTTCCAATGTTGTAAATTCGGAAGGGTGCCGAGCTCGTCGCGGGGTCGGGGGCATAACTGTTCCATTGCGCATCAGGTGTTGCAATTTTGTCGCTGACCCGGATCACCCCTTCGACAATATCACTGACAAAAGTGAAATCACGCGTGTGATTGCCGTGGTTAAATAATTGGATCGGTTTATTAGCCAGAATATTTTTGGTGAACAAAAAAAGCGCCATATCTGGCCGACCCCAAGGACCATACACGGTAAAAAAACGTAAACCTGTCGTCGGTAGGGAAAATAAATTGCTGTAAGCATGCGCCATTAGTTCATTTGCGCGTTTAGTTGCCGCATAAAATTGCAACGGATGGTTAACGCCGTGATGTTCCGAAAAGGGCATGGTTGTGTTAGCGCCATATACGCTGGAAGTCGAAGCATAGGTTAAATGCGGTATGTCATGATGGCGGCATGCTTCTAGTATGTTCGTAAAACCCACTATGTTTGATTCAACATAATCGTGAGGATGTTCAAGGCTATGGCGTACACCTGCCTGCGCTGCCAGATGAATCACGCGATCAAAACGATGTTCAGTAAAACAGCGATCCACTTGAGATTTATCACTTAAATTCGCCCGATAAAAATGGTAACTGCCAGAGCTTTTTTCAGATTCTTGCTGCAGTAAAGCGAGCCGCGATTCCTTGAGTTTAACATCATAATAGGCATTAACGTTATCCAACCCAACAACATCATCGCCGCGGTGCAGCAGCGCCATCGCTGTATGAAAGCCAATAAAACCCGCATTTCCCGTGACTAGAATTTTCATAGGCGTTCTTCGCTCGCAGATTTTTCGAATACGCTTTTGACATCATAAAAAACGCCATTTTTCTTACAAAAGTTCCGAATTTTTTTTGCGCCCATTGCTAGAAATTCTTTGTGGCTGACTGCCAGCACCACGGCGTCATAGGTTTTTGCCGCTGGCGGTTTTTTCAACAGGCGCAGACGATATTCATGCCAGGCATCATCTGCCCGTGCCCACGGGTCATACACATCTACTTTCGCGTAAAAATTTTCTAAGCCCCGAATAACATCAATCACACGTGAATTCCGTAAATCAGAGCAGTTTTCTTTGAATGCCAATCCAAGAACAAGGATACGCGATTCTGCTACATGTCGGCGATTTCGTAACATCAAACGCACGACGCGTTCGGCAACATATTCACCCATCGTATCGTTAATACGCCGTCCTGCAAGAATGACTTCAGGATGATAGCCTGCTTGTTGGGCGCGATAAGTGAGATAATAAGGATCAACACCGATACAATGCCCGCCGACTAGGCCCGGGCGGAACCGCAAAAAATTCCATTTGGTTTCGGCTGCCGCTAACACTTCCTGCGTATCCAGACCAAGACGATGAAAAATAATGGATAGCTCATTCATAAAAGCAATGTTGAGATCGCGCTGTGCATTTTCAATCACTTTGGCGGCTTCCGCCACTTCGATAGACGATGCCTTGTGTGTTCCGGCGGTAATAATTGAACCGTAAAGCGCGTTGAGTGCATCTGCTACTTTGGGTGTGGACCCGCTGACTACTTTAACGATATCTGCAATCGAACGCGTGCTATCGCCTGGGTTGATGCGTTCCGGGCTGTAACCCGTAAAAAAATCTTGGTTAAATTTTAAGCCTGATTGTTTCTCAAGAATCGGCACGCACACTTCCCGTACACAACCCGGAAACACCGTGGATTCGTAGATCACAATCGAATCCGGCTGCATAATTTTTCCAACCGTTTCGGTGGCTTGTATCAGCGGTGCGAGGTCAGGCTGCTTTGCAGCATTGATGGGCGTTGGCACGGTGATGATAAAAACTTTGCACGGCCGTAAATCGCTCGAATTAGTGGTAAAAGATAGAAAGGCTGCTTTTTTAAGTTGCGCGCTGCTGGCCTCATGGTTGCGATCGATGCCGCGTCGCAATTCAGAAATGCGCGTGGTTGATAGATCAAAACCCAGCACGGGCCGCTTTTGACCAAACGCTACAGCTAGTGGCAAGCCAACGTAGCCCAACCCGATAACGGCGATCATTTCATTGGGCTTAATCATGATTTTCTTTTTCTTTATAGTAGATCATTGCGTAAAGAGCCTGTCACGATGGTATTTATCTTCTTTCAGCACGAACACAAATGTTGCCAATAAAATACGTAGATCCAGCCAAAAAGACATATTTTGGATATACCAGAGATCCAGCCCTAGCTTTTCCTGAGGCGTCAGCGCATCACCGCCATGAATTTGCGCCCAGCCAGTAACGCCGGGACGGACACTAAGCCGCGCTTCACCGAGCATAGGTTGATCATCTGGCAATAGCGGGCGCGGCCCCACAAACGACATAGTTCCAGCAATAATATGAAAAATTTGTGGTAACTCATCCCAGCGAAAGCGACGGATCCATTTACCAATTGCAGAGGTGCGTTTGCTATCTGCGGATTTATGCGTATTTCGGTCTTCATCCAGCTTGCGGCCCGCATGTTGCATAGTACGGAATTTGTAAAGTCGAAATGCGCGTCCGCGCAAACCCGGACGTTGTTGCCAAAAAAGGATCGGTGCGCCCACATCATAGAAAACCAGCAAGGTGGTGATAAGTAGCAAAGGCAAAAATAGAATAGCGAGACATATGGCGCCGACGATATCGATAGAGCGTTTGATGTAAGGATAGATACCGCGTGGTTGTATGAATATATCAGGCGAAATTTTAAGTGCGTGCTGATAAAAATCCGAGGCATGCCGTTTGTTCTGCGGTTGTAACTGAGACCCAATATGCTTACTAAAGTGCACCAGCTCAATCGTGCCTTTGTTTTCCATCTCTTTAAGTAATTTCTTAACAGACTTAGGCAAAGTATTCAGACCATGCATGAGCACGACATGCTTGATATGTACACCGTGTAGATTGAATTGTTCCAGAATACGCGGAATGTCATGCGGCGTACCAAGAATTTTATATTTTTGGAACATCCAGTTGGTGAGGTTTCTATCACTGTCTACAAAACCTTCGATAACTACCGGATGTTGCACAATGTGCCTTATAAATTGCAGATATAGTTCTGCTGTATGGCACACACCCAGTACCAAAACATGTTGTTTAAGCGAAGGCTGTTTTTTTTGTATGCTTTGCGGCGCACGAAATAAACGCTTGGTCAGCAACCGGCTGCCACACATCAGGGTTACAGCCAGTGCCCAGTGCATGGGCGGTACAGAGCGCGGCATCATCTCTAAGCGGCTAATCAAAAACAAGCCGCTATTGCTTAGCAGCACCACAAGCGCGACCGCAATCATGATGTTGAAAAGCTCAGAAGATGAAGTGAATCGCCAAATGCTGGCGTAATTATGCACAGCAGGTAGGACAATAACGGCGACACCCAGCGTCGTAAGCAAGAGAATATAAATGTCGTTGGGCTGGCCTTCGATAATTAATGGAAAACCGTGGCGCAAATAAAGCGCCGCTACTAAAGAAATACAAATACAGGCTAGATCATAAGCTAAATAAAAATACTTTTTCATAGCGACACGAGTTGAAATATTCAGCGCCGACTATAAACCTAACTGTGCAGGCGGTAAATGATCTGTTTTTCCCATATTCTTTTTTCGGCAATAGTAAACCCACATTTGTGAAGAATTTTTTCAAAATCTTTTTCCGAAAAATGGTTAAACCAGCCACTCTTACGCCGAGTAATTAAGCATTCCAGTCCATCAGTTACCCCATAAGATAAAATGCAGTTACGGCTATGAGCCCGCACATTGTTAAGTAGGGAAGGTATATCGCGAATATATTCCAGCACACCCGAAAATACCATATAGTCCCAAACGCGATCCATGGGGGGAAAAGATATATTCAAATCATGCAATAGCGTGCGGTCAGAGCCCGGGACAATATCACAGGGTTGATAATGGCACCCTTGGGGCAATAAAGTGCCCAAAAGCTCTTTGCCAGCGCCAAATTCAAAGACAGAAGAATTGGGCGGGATCATGGCTGCCATCAGAGCAGTTCGTTCATCCCATTTGTAGTAAATGTTTTGCCCATTTGCCCACCGGCTGGCATCTGTCTCGTTATGTAAGTGCGCCCACGAGGCAATATAGTCTATCGGAGATGAGAGAAAACTCTTGAGATGAATAAAAATAGGGTTCTGACTGCGTAACATACGAAAACTGATAATGATTCTCTTTTTAGAATATGCAAGTTTTATCTAGGAGATTGATTTCCATAACTTTTTTGCTTTTACAGGATTATTTCTTGGTTGTTTCTAGCATAGTGGATAAAGTTATTTTAAAGGATTAAACTGCCAAGAATGTCATTTTCCTATTCAAGCATTAAGCGCGTTCTTCGTGGCAATAAATCCATCATCGAGTTACCGATATGTGAGCGCGAAAGTCCCGGTTGGTGCTCAGAAAATCTGCGGAATTATACTCCTGTTACGCGTGAAATTCTGAAAGTCGAGCAGCTAGCCAAGAAAACGAACATGGGAGGAGCCCAGCCCTTGTGGGAAGATTATTCAAGGTTACAAAACTATCCGTACAAAGTTGATAAAGGTGCGAAGCGTTTTCCCGACGAAGTGCGGACGGACGCTAATACCGGCAGCTTTTTTACGTGGCTTGTCGAACATAAAAAACCCTCTGTAGTGCTAGAATTTGGAGCGGCTTTCGGCGTTTCGGGTATGTATTGGCTAGTAGGTATGGAAGCGAATGGCTTTGGTCAGTTGCTTAGCTTTGAACCAAACACCTTATGGGCAAGTATTGCAGAAAAAAACTTTTCAGCTATTAGCAACCGCTTCTTACTGACACAGGATACTTTTGAAAAACACGCGCTTCGGCTGAAACAGGAAGATGTGAAAGTAGATATCGCTTTTATAGACGCCATACATACCAGTGAATTTGTACACCAACAACTGAACCTAGTTTTGCAGATTGCCGCACCGGGTGCGCTCATCATTTTAGATGATATAAACTTTTCGGAAGATATGCGACGTTGCTGGAAAGAAGTGAGCCAGGATATGCGATTTGTATCGGTATATCACTTGGGCGAACGCTTGGGAATTTTAGAATTATCGAAAGCGCATCCAGGTTAATTGTGCTTATTCTCAAGCATAATATTATTTATATAGCAGCTAAACGCGCCGAAGCACTGCATTTTTTCATCTTAAAACCCCTAGAAATTTTGTTTCAGCAGATGCGCAATCATGCTTTATAGCTTACAGATTGGTAGAGCCTTTGCCATCCTCGCTGTTGTAATACATCACATTACTATCGCGCCTCCCAGTTTTGTTTCAGACATGCCAGAAAACTGGGCTAAAGTGTTAAATATGGGCTATCTGGGAGTAGATTATTTCTTTGTGCTCTCAGGTTTTATCATTGCGCATATTACGTACCAGCAATCGCCAAATAATAGTAATGCGCGACATTATTTCTTTTCAAGAATGATTCGTGTGTTTGTTCCTTATATGCCGATTGCCATAGCTACACTAGGTGCGCTGCTTATCATGCCAGATATTTCTATGGGTGCACGAAGAGAAATAAGTGTGCTTGGCTCGCTTTTCTTGGTACCTAGCAATGCACCAACTGCGCTGCAAGCCGCATGGACGTTACAGCATGAAATGGTGTTTTATATGTTATTTGGTCTGTGTTGCTTTGGGCTGAAGCGCCGGTGGACAATTTTTTTATGGTTATTGCCTATTAGCGTAATGATGTTTTGGGATGGCACGCGGATGCTAAGAATTCTTGCCGGGCCTATTAATATTGAGTTTTTGATGGGAGTTGCTGCATGTTCGCTTTATTACTCACGTCGACTTTTTCGCTGGCGTTATGTTTTGGTGACAGGTGGATTGGTATGGACACTACTAACCACAATGTGGCTAGTCGAAAATATTTATGCTGATATGCGTATATTTGCGGGTTTTGGGTTTGCAGCGATTATATTGGGATTGGTTTATCTAGAGCATGAGATTAAGTTTAAGAAATTTCGCCAGTTGGTTTTTCTCGGTGAAGCTTCTTACGCGCTTTATCTCACACAAAGCCTGGTGATTTCGCTGCTGAGTCGCCAAGATTTTATCCCTAAAGTACCGTGGTTTGTAGCGGCATGTATAGTGATTATGATTACAGTAACAGTAGGGGTGATTTACCATCTGTACGTAGAAAAACCGATGTTAGCATGTGCAAGGAAGCGCCTTTTATTGCGCAGAAAATAACGCGTAAAGCTCGTCTGTAGTATTTACCTGAGCAACTTTCAGAACTGCTAGCATACGGTTTGGATG
>CAYPXJ010000002.1:12349-17529 GCA_964414595.1 uncultured Rickettsiales bacterium | reverse complement strand
GTTTGGATGCGCACGCTCTAGCGTGGCAAAATCGCGGCGGGCAAGAGCCAACGCTTCTTCATCCAGCAACGGCAGAAATTGAAGCGCAAACTGAAGCCTTTTTTCTGCCAACCAAGACTCCCCGGGTGACACATAGCCTGACATCTTATAAGCCCGTAAAGAACGCTCCGTAAAACCTTCGCGGTAATTATTTAGCCAAGCATAATCCAGCCATGTTTTGCCATCAGCTGGTGAACAAGATAACTGCGATTTCAATGCTGTAACCGCTTTTTGTAAAGGCAGGTCAGAAGCTTCGGATGATTGCCGTATCGCAATATCAGCTGCACGAGCGGTCAGTAATGAAAGATCTTTGTGCAACACCATGTTGCAATCGACGAAATCAATCGCGCGTTTGTAATCTTGAATAGCTTCTTCCAACATTGCAGGGTCAGAGGCCGCATCATATTGCCTCAACTCTGCTAACAACGCGTAGTGCCGTAACCTTAGGATTTGTGGATAGACCGCCCATGCTGCCCATAATATGCATCCAACACAAAGTGCAGTTATAAAAACAAAGCGGCCAAGTATCATGAAGGTTGGTGATGGTAATAGTAGTAGTAGTTGTAATTATAATTGTAATAGCCGTAACGGCTGGCTTTTTCCGTATCCACAAGTGTTAGCATCGCGCCCACCGTTTTATTATAGACTTCCGGCGCGCGGTTTAAGGCTTTACTAACTACTTCGCGGTCGGTCTTACCCCAATGTGCCAATAAAATGAAGCTATCAATGGAATGAGCAATCATCCGCGCGTCGACAATATTCATGATAGGAGGCAGGTCGATCAATATAACATCGAAGATATGTTGCAGGTAGCAGATCAGAGCATTCATCTGGCCCGAGGATACCAAATTTAAATTGGCAATAGAGGTGTTAGCGCCCTTGGCCGGAATAAAATATAAATTGTCTTGCCCTGTCTTGTGGCAGATGGAAGGGATCTCCATCAATAAGTCGCGCTCATCCACATTTTCAATACGTGACGCCAGCTCATAAAATCCTGTGGCCGCAGAGGGAAAAAACCAGTGCGTTAAACTGGGGCGGCGGAAATCGCAATCTACAAGCGCCACGCGAGCGCCAGCTTTGGCTAAGTGCTTTGCCAGGAAGCAGGAAGTGATCGACTTTCCTTCGCCCGGACGCGCAGAAACGAATGAAATGACTTTTGCCGGACTATCACCCTGAAGAGAGTTTTTATTGAATTGTACCGCTAGCTGCACGTTACGCATAATTTCCGTCGTAACGCTGGTTTGTTTATCCAGCAGCTTCGTGACTTCGGCAAAACCCGTAAAATTAAAAGTTTGATTTGCAAGCTCCTCCGCCGGGATATTTTGCGTGGACCATAATTTCGAGAAATTGCCAATTTTTTCATCCTCGAATGAAATTTTAGGCAACATCCCAAGACATGTACGATGTGTGGCTGCTTCCAGATCTTCTGCTTTCCAAATAAAGCGCTCAAATTGTTCGCGCAAGAACGCAAGACCGATCCCCGCCGCAAGGCCCAAGAAGAACGAAATTATTAAAACAAAGCGCTTATTTGGCCAACTTGCTTTCAAAGGCGGTACGGCGTAGCTGATGATGCGCGCATGCACGGAAGGCAGGGACTGACGCTCTGCCTCTTCATTCGATTTATCGAGCATTTTTGTGTAAAGGTTACGGGTAGATTCTGCCCGCCGCTGCAATTCGCGCAGCTCAATCTGGCTCATTTGACTGAGGGCCGATGTGTTGCGTACTGAGCCAAGTTCTTTTTGTAGCGTGGCTTCCTTAAATTGCGCAATTTCATACTCACTCTTGTAGCTTTCTGCGATACGGCGATACTCGCCCATAATCAAGTTTTGAAGATCTTGCATCTGGCGTTGCAAATTGATGTACGCTAGATGCTCCTTACCCTGGCGGCGTAGAATTTCTGTCGCATGGCGAGAAAGCTCAAGGTATTTACTGCGTAAATCGCCAATCACGCGGTTATTCAGAACATCACTGGTTGCCGTGTTGGGATCGCCGCTTTTAATGATAGCCTGAATATTATCATAACGTGCCTTAGCCTGCGCGCTCTCTGCGCGCGCTTCAATTAAACTGCTGTTTAGTTCGGAAAGCTGCTGGTCCGAGATGACATCACGGTTATCAGTTTGTACGATATTGTGCTTTTCTTTGAATTCTTCCACCGCCCGTTCTGCATTCGTAAGCTCCTTGCGTAAAACTTCCAATCGAACTTTTAGCCATGCATTCGCGCGCTGCGAAGCTTCATATTGCGCCTCCAATTCATCATCGAGATAAGTATCGGCTATAAGATTAGCAATTTTAGCGGCTTGCTGCGGGTTACCCGAAGTATAGCTGATGGCAATAACATAGGTATTTTTTACACGGCCGACATCAAGGTTACTGATAAAGCCTGTAAGTGTCGCCTGCTGCGTGAGGTCAGAAAGCGAAGCTTCATCCGTTTGGGGTGGCGCACCAAACATGGTTTCTCTTAGCCAGGAAAGCGGGTTTTTATGGTTAACCTCTTCTACATTAAATAGCCCAGCCTTTTTCGCCACTTTTTCCATTAATTTGCGTGAACGAATAACTTCGATTTGGCTATCGATAATCAAGTTTTCCTGAAACGAGGCGCCTTCAACGAGTTGCTCGGGTAAGGCATTATTTTGACGCGGATCAATGAGAAGTGAGGTTGTTGTCGTGTAACGTGGTGCGGTAAAAATGATATAGGTTAGACCTAACATGACACCAATCACAATGCACAGAAATATTAACTTTCTATGACGCTGTAATACAGCAATAATCTCTCGAATAGATGGCAATTCCTCAAGCGCAACGCCAGCCGATTTTTCATCCTTATTTGAGCCACTGCCTAAGTGCATGAGATTTTTATACGCCTTCTCCCCTTTCATCCATTACCCAGAATTGATGAAGTTTACAATCAGTAAGATGGAGAACTCACCGCGTTGGGCTGGTCGAACCAGCACCGTTCTCGCGCGCATCAGAAATTAGAATGGCCGTTAGAGGCCCTTCTTGCGCGAGTATTTCCATTTCTTCAGGCTGTAGTTCTTTTTTTCCTATGAGCACTTCTTGGAAGTAATTTTTCTTTGATTCTTCATAGCCTAAACGGCTTTTACCCTCCGGCTGATTTTCTCCGATGTATTTATATACTAGAGAAGGAAAGGGAAGTTTGTTTGGCATTTTTGGTGCATAGTTGGCTCTGAAATCAGGGCCAATCGCACCAAATGTAATGCGTAAGCGCCGATTTTTGGACTGACTAACTTTTTCTGCAATCATAACCGCAGCCTTAGGGTTTTTTGCCCCTAAAGCTCTCGCTGCACGCGCCAGGCCCGCACCAATGGCAGCTGCCTGGTCCGGGGATGCCTTTTCGGCAATTGATAAGATAGGATCCACGACCGAAAGATCGGTGATGACAGCAGCGGCAATATAGTTTGCCATGGGTGGGCCGCCCTCTTCAAATTTAGAGAGTAACGTAAACGGATCAGCTTGGATTATTTCAATATCAGCCTTTGGCAATTTAGAAAACGCAAAGGCATCGCATGCTGCAAAGGCGAACAATAATAAGATAAATGAGCGTATTATCATTCCGGGATTTTCTCATTTCATTAGTCAAACGTCAATCATCGTCATGGAATACGATGATGGGCGTACGCTCAGTTCCTTCTATCGCTAGGCAGCACAAGCTATTTTGCGGCGCGGCGCTGATATCAAGGTTTGCACGGTTCGCCCGTATATCCGGGCCCGCCACGGGTGAATGCCCATGGACCACATAGTGATCAAAAGAACCTTCATAATTTAAAAAAGCCCCACGTATCCACAGCATGTCTTTGGTTGTCTGGTCTTGCAGCGCCAGCTGGGGAACGATACCGGCATGAACAAAGAGGTAATCACCGACAGTATAATGCGTGCCAAGTTTTTTAAAAAATTCAAGATGTGAAACCGGCAAGTTACGTGCAAACGCATCCCGCAAAATCGACAGCTTTTCCGGCGACATCGAAGCGGGGATAGGTACATCATAAGAAGTGAGTGTTGCAAAACCACCGAAATTCGACCAGTCACGCAATATCGCCGGGTTCTCTAAGAACTTTAGCAGAATTTCTTCGTGATTGCCCAAAAGACAGATACGCTCAGCTCCATAATGTGGAGGCTCCAGCAGCAGATCGATAACTTTCCGGCTCGACAGACCACGATCAACATAGTCGCCTAAAAAAACTTCAATAATTTTTTTATCGCCATGCGCGCGTGCATCCTCCCGGATTTTGGCAAGCATTTTGGCGAGTAAATTAGCACGCCCATGGATATCTCCCACTGCATAAACGCGTACACCCTGGGGTAAAGTAAAAACGCGCGCGTGCTGAGGTTCAGGCTCCTCAGTGATAAGCTTCTGCCGCAGGCGTCCTAAAAAGTTAAAGTGCATGCCTGCCCATCTATATCGCATTGGCAGAGAGTGGCAAGTAGCGTGATTAAATTATTGTGTTGCAGTTAGTTCATCGAATTCCGGATGGCGCTTTACCCAGGCCGCAGCATAGCTACAGAGCGGAAGTACCTTTTTCTGCTGATTTTTTGCGATACGCATGATGCTATGCATTAAATGACCAGCAAACCCTTTTCCGCGCAAAGATAGGGGGGTTTCCACATACAGTATTCGTATGACATTATCCGAGTGCCTATAATCGGCAAAAACTATTCCGCCTTCAGCGTGAAGTTCAAATCTGCTCTTGGATATATTATCGAAAATTTCGGACATAAAATAAAAAAAGAAAGGAGCCCTAGGGCTCCTTTCTTTGTAACAGCAATTAACGGCTTTCGTTGTTATTGCTGCGGCTTTGGCCAGATTGATTCTGGTTTTGGTTTTGTGCGTTATGGCCACCTTGATTTTGGCTGCCGCTGCGTGATTGGTTTTTGTTTTGTTCGTTGCGATTTTCGTTTGGCATAATTAACTCCTATTTATGGTACTGAGTGGAATTACTCAGTACCGCAACTTTGTCGGGAAGCCGCTTAAATCTCTATTAAGTTTTTACCGCTTTGAATAAATTCGCAGTAAAGAAAAAGGGCACATGGAAAATTTATGACAATATATGATTAGAAGAAGCGTCGTTTTAAGCGGCTAATCATACAGCACAAGGAGATTACCATGAGAAATTTACATAACGTTT
>CAYPXJ010000002.1:4539-12339 GCA_964414595.1 uncultured Rickettsiales bacterium | reverse complement strand
CAACGTAACAGAAACAGATAAAGATTTTCATATTCAGCTCGAAATTTCGGATATGGATCCTAAGGATTTGGAAATTAGTGCTCTCAATGGCGTTCTTACAATTCAGGCAAAGCGCGCTGCACATAAGGCAGAAAGAGAAGTAAAAGATGCGGCTCGTTTTACAACCCAGGCTGTGAGCAATTTCTTACAAACACTAATTTTGCCAATGAATATTGACGAATCAAAAATTGAAGCGCGTCTAAAAGAAAACACGCTGGAAATTATGATTCCTAAAATAAAATCGGAGCCACGGATCATCGCCTTGAACAACGCGGCACACCGTAAAGCGGCATAATAAGACCCTATTGTGCGGTCCAACCGCCGTCAGCTGGTATGATAGCGCCTGTAATATTGGCAGCGCTATCAGAACAGAGAAATAGTGCAAGCCCGGCAATTTGCTCAATCGTAGTAAATTGTTTCGTTGGCTGTGCGGCAAGAAGTACATTCTTCTTAACTTCTTCTTCCGTAATGCCGCGCGCTTTCGCAGTATCAGCAACTTGATTTTCAACGAGCGGTGTCCATACGTAACCTGGGCAAATAGCATTCATCGTAATGCCATCTTGCGCTGCCTCAAGAGCGACAACTTTAGTTAGTCCTGCAATACCATGCTTGGCCGCAACATAAGCAGATTTGAAAGGTGAAGCTACCAATGCGTGCGCAGAAGCGATGTTGATAATACGACCCCATTTATTTTTGCGCATCAGAGGCAAGGCATGGCGAATTGTATGAAAAGAAGCGGAAAGATTAATGGCAATAATTGCATTCCATTTATCTATTGGGAAAGTCTCCACAGGCGATACGTGTTGAATACCGGCATTATTAACAAGAATATCCACACCACCTAATTTTTTTTCAGCAACCTTCATCATATCTTCGATTTGCTCTGGCTTGGTCATATCCGCATTGTGATATAAAACTTTAACCCCAAATTCTTTTTCAAAAGCAGCGCGATCTTTTTCAATTTGAGCTGCGTCACCAAAGCCATTTAGAACAATATGGCAACCAGCCTTCGCTAAAGCTTTTGCAATACCTTGGCCGATACCACTCGTCGAGCCAGTTACAATAGCAACTTTTCCTTTCATAATTCCTCACTTTTAATCACAAACATTTTATGTTGCAGCATATCGCGCATCGTATAGCCGATGCCGCCGATACCATAACCGGAAATACGACGGCCCGCAAACGGCATCCAATCTGCACGGAAAGCTGTATGGTCATTAATCATTACGGCAGAAGTATCCAGTTTATTGGCGATCTGCATCGCTTTATCAACATCCTTGGCAAAAACAGAAGCCTGAAAAGCGACATCCAGCGCGTTAGCACGCGTGATTGCTTCGGCAATAGTTTTATAGCTATAAATGCACACAACAGGCCCAAAAATTTCCTGAGTTGAAACCTTTGCACTATCCGGTGGGTTCACCAAAATAGTAGGTGCATATAAACTGCTGCTCAGTTTTTTGCCACCGCAGGCGAGTTTTGCTCCTGCCTCAACCGCTTCTTTAACCCACGCATCAACACGCGCAACTTCTTTCGACGAAATCAAAGGGCCTACTTCAGTGGTCGCTTTTTGAGGATCGCCTACACGTAATTTCTTCGCACCTTCTGATAATTTTTTAACAAACGCTTTAAGTTTTACTGCGGGTACATAAATACGCTGTACGGAAACACACACCTGACCAGCATGATAAAATCCACCTTTCAAAAGTGGTGTTATTGCCGCATTTATATCAGCCGAAATATCAAGAATGACTGGCGCTGCGCCCCCATGCTCCAGCGAACAACGCACTCCGGGCGCCAGCTTACTTTTTAACATCCAACCTACTTTTGCAGAGCCAATGAAGCTAAAAAAACCAATTCGCGGATCGGTCGCCAGCTTTTGCGCAATTTCGTTGGTACAAATTACCGGCTCGCACCAACCTTTAGGTAGCCCAGCTTTTTGAAGTAAATCACATAAAAAAAGACAGGATAAGGGTGTTGCCGAGGCGGGCTTGATGAGCACGGGGCATCCCGCTGCAATCGCAGGAATAACTTGATGAATGATAAGATTGAGCGGATGGTTGAAAGCGCTGATCGCTACCACCACTCCGATAGGTTCATAGGTAGTAAAGGCTTTACGATTTTTTGTTGCCGAAGTAAGCCCCATGGGAATTTCTTCGCCACGCATAATACGCAGCAATTCTTTGCCGGCTATCTTAATACCCTCAACGGCACGAGCGACCTCAATCTGGGCATCTACAAGCGGTTTGCCACCTTCTTTTGCAATCAATTTGGCGGCATATGTTTCATGCTTTTTTAGAAGAGAGGCAGCATTCTCAAGAATACGTACACGATCGGGTATAGAAAGCCAGCCTGCCCTTTTTTTGAAAAGTGCTAGAGCACGCCCCAGTTTATGTAAGGCTTGTTCCTCCGTATCCATACGAATGGTGTCAATGCGTTGGCCGTTAAAGGGTGAGCATATGGTAAGAAGCAAAGAGGCAATTTTTTTGGACATAGCAGTGATATTCAATCGAAACAAAAAGGAATTCAATCCTTTTCGGCGCTTGTATTCGGCGTGGGCTTGGAGTAGCCATCATAGATATGCGTATTGAGCGTAAAATTCCTTTCATCATGGTAGCCGTCGCGTTGCTTAGCGTCCTCAGCTTTGGCGCCACCGGTTTATTACTCGTAAAGCACCATTATGCCCAGGTGCTAGAAACCTCAGGTAAGGAAAAACTTACGCTTCAACAGCAGCAAGTGCAGAAAGAGCTTCAAGTATTGGAACAATCGACACAAGCCATTGCAACAAACCCGACAGTAATGGATGCCGCTCGTGATTATCGTGAAACATGGCCGGCCATGGAAGGGCTGCTTTCTGAGGAGAAAAAAACTCTTGGTTATGAAGATATTATAGTATTGGATAAAAGTGGAGTCGTTGTCGCATCGACAAACATTAATATTCTGGCAGGAAGCCCTTGGTCACAGCAGGAAGTATGGCAAGAAAGATTGCAAAAACAAGCTAACTCGCTGGGTTTTTATCGAGAAGCGGGTGGCAAACAATATTTGCTACAGCCGTTAGCCAAAGTAGGCTCCGTTATCTTCATATTGCCGCAGAATTATTGGCAAGATCTTTTGCAAAAAGCGCTGGGGGAAAATGCACATACAGTCGCCATTACAGAGGGAAGTGGCCATATGCTGGCGGGGGATATGCCAGAAGAGAGTAAATTTACACAGCCTATTCGTTTTGCTAATCAAGATTGGAAGATTATTTCGGCAGAGGTACTCTCTGCTGATCGGTCGCTGATAAAACTTAGCAAAGATATTGCAGTTCTTGGGGTTGCAATTTTTGCCATAACAGGTTTTTTTGGCCTGCTTTTATCGAAGTATCTTGTACAAGAAGCCAAACAGGAAAGAGTAACACCTAGTCTTTCGCAAAAATCAAGGTCTATAGAAGCCAACTCTTATCTTGAACAAGTGGCAGAAACCAGCAAGCGCATCAAAATATGGGCCCTGAATGCTTTATTAGAAGTGTCGCGAGACGTAACCGTAGAAAAAAATAAAGTTAAATCATTACATCGGTTAAAAGATATGGCTATGGCTATTCATAACGACGCAGCAAGCTTAAAAAAAGAGCTTTAGCCGGATGTCTGAGGAAGCGCTGCGCCAGGCTTATGTAAGATAAGTTGGAAATGCAGCAGTAAAGTTTTTTGGTTATCCAAAAAATTATCATCTGAAAGAAGAAAGATATCGTAACTACCATCATCACGTGGAAGCGAAGCGATACCTTCAAGATTATCAATATCAAACGCACTTGAAATGCGTGTCATTTCCTCCCCTTCAATGACGTTACCGCTCATAATTTCTGGGAGCGTAATGCGTCGTAAACGGGCCTGACCACCAAAAAGCGGAGTATAATCACGCTCCAAAAGTAAAAAATTGTTGTTATCTAATTTGGTAAGATCTGTGGGATAGAAACTTAAAAAGCTTGTGATGTAGCGAGGTAAAGTTTTACCGTTTTTTGTATCAATAATAAGGGCCAATGTATGGCCTTGGTCATCACGTGTAAATTCTGATACGGCAAATATTTGATTGGTATTAAGGTTTTCCATGGTTTCAAGACCACCATTAAAACGTAGTTTTTCGGTAATAGGCAGAACTTTTTGTGCTTTAATATTACGCCCAACACGATAAAAAATTATGCGATGAATGCGCTCAAGACTTACCAGCAAATTCTTTCCATGCCACAATATGCCCTCAGCATCAGAAGCATCATCCTCAAGAATATTACCTTTGAGGCTTACCATAGGCGTTGTTTTTACATTACGAATACTTGAAAGATTGCCATGGCTGTCACGCACGATGTCAAATTTGATAAGGTGACCGTGATCCGACACGGCCCAAAATGTATTACGCGCACCGGGCTGAATTGTTAAGCCAGATAGTCCTCCAAAAGCCAAATCGTCTGATCTTAGTTCCAACCCAGAGAGAAAAATAAGTTGATGCAGAGGTCTTTCAGATTCACCCTTTTTAAAAATATTATGAGGAGAAATTTCTAAAGGAACAGACTTCCATTGTGCATAAGCACTTTCGCCTGTCGAGACGAGAACAACAAACAAAAAAAGGCGAATTAAAAAAAACATGCTAGTGCAATAATGGAGATAAGAAAGATATAATGCGTGCTGCTTCATCAAGTGGATTCACTTGCAAGCCAGATTGATAATTATCAATCTCAATTAGGGGTACAGCATGGCCACCTTCAAAAAGTTCTTGATGGAGTGAATTGTAGGGCGAGCTTTCATTTGGCTCAAAAATGTAAACAGGTTTGCCACTTGAGCAAGCCTCAGAAGCCATACGCAGTGAGTCGTTCGTCACTACCAGCGCGTCTGCAACAGCTAGCATTTTATCGTAAGGATTTTGCATGAATGGTTTTTGTATATCATAAAAAAAACCACAATGCTTAAGAGTTTTTTGCAAAACGCTCAAAGCTTTAAGTTCGGTACGGCGACTGGTGCTTAATAAAATCTGAGCATTCTCTTGAACGCAAATGTGATTAAGGAGGTTGGCAAGCCGCTCTGAGTCAGTTGCTGTAAATGTACCTGCGATGTGGCGTCCTCCCAGCAATAGTGCGATACGTTTGGTAGGATAGGTAGGCTGTAAAATTGCAGGCCAAGTAGGGCTTTCTTTTTGCAGAGAAGCAATGTATTTTTTGTGAAATCGATTCACAAGACCTGTTGTAGTGAAAACATTTTTTGCAGTGAAATGTGGCTCATAACTTGGAGTAATGATGACATCAAAATCATCATGGTTTTGTTGTGGGTCTAAAAAAATAATGTTTCTAGAATGGGGATAAAGACGCTTAGCCACCAAGCACCAGTAAGCACTTTTAGCGCCAGCACCTACAATAAGCGAAGGTTGTGAGTCAGCTGATATAATAGCCATATGATCCCGTGTCAGCTGACCGGCAGAGAATTCTCTTATCTCAAAGGATTCAAGTCTTTTTGCTATAGCATAGGCCTGTTCCGCGCGGTGTGAATCATCTGAAAAAATCCACAGAAATTTAGAATAAACTGACATAAAACACATTGTAACAATACCGACAATCAACGCTACTCTATTCCTTAAGTTGCTTGATTCTTGCCGCAAAATTACTCACAGTAGAGGTAAGGGGAGAGTTATGCGCATCGTTGATATTCCGGAATTCAGAGATAAGAAGGATCTCCTATCTTTTGATCGAAGAACCTCTTTGCTTAAAGTTGTTCAAGAAATGTCCAAGAAGAATTTCGGCGCGGTGCCTATTACAGAACAAGGCAGGCTTGTTGGAATATTTAGTGAACGTGACTTGATGCGTAAAGTAATTGCTAAGAAAAAGAAGGTGGAATCTTTACGGGTGGAAGATGTGATGACAGAAAATGTACGCACTGCCTCACCCGAAGATAATGTGGTGGATTGCCTGAGGAAAATGAGTCAGGGACGTTTTCGCCATATGCCTGTTGTGAATAAAAAGGGCGAACTGCTTGGCATGATTTCTCAAGGTGATTTTGTAGCGGTTACGTGGAATGAAATTCTACATCGCGTAACAACGCAAACGAGGGCCTCTCTGGGTGCACATACACAGCTATGGTTAATGCTGGCCGTGGTGCTTATTTATATCACTATCATGGTGGTGTTACTGGGCTACGATAGTGTGAAACTGCCCAAATTTTTATAATTTTTCAGGTTACGAGTAGTTTGAATAAAATGCTGCTTAAACTGCAGTGATTATAAGATTTTTCAGGTGATTTTATCTAATAATTTCAATGGGTTGGAATTAGTCTGATTTGGCGGTCATTTTGTAAAGGGCTGCTTTAGAATCATATTTTTTTCCTGTTAACCTTTCCTTAACTCTCCTCAGGTAAAATGAAAAATAAGGAAAAGTATTTTTACCAACGGGGAGTATCAACGTGGTTTTCAAAAATTCGAAAATTAACGATGGCCAAACCAGCGAGCCTGCGGTCAAAGCAGCCGTCATCACGGCTGAAGAGGCGGTGAAGGCGAGCGGAGAATTGCCTGCGGTGATGGAACAGGTAGCGAAGAGTGGCGGCACAGTAAGCATCAGCATGCAGATGGATAGCGTGCCGACAGTATTGAGCGTTGGGGGCTTTCCAGGGATTGCGTATAATTACGACGCGGAGAGCGGGACGTTGACGGTAACTGGCAGCGCGGCGGAAGTTCAGGAGCTGATCGAGCTATTGCAGATGAATTTTAATCTGAATCTCCAAACAGTGAAAGTGATGGCGGTGGTAGAGCAGGAAGCCGTGAGTGTGGGGATTGCCGAAGAGATAGAAGAAAAGTCAGGCGTGGTGGTGAAGAAGCACGGCACGTCTTCGCATGATGATGGAGATGTAGAATTAGGTGCGAAGAAACACAGCACGCCGCAAGAGCATCAAGCGGAGCAAGAACATGTAGAAGCGCGTCACTCTGGGAGCAGCACGATGTTCCGGACGGTGACGGAGCAAGTGGCGACGGACGAAGGGCACGAGAGTAGTTCGTACGATACGACATTGCGCCCGAGCGTGCAGGTGTATCATGACTATCACGGTGGGAATTTGCCGGATTTAGCGGTATCGAGTTACAGTAGTGAGATTGGAACATTAAGCCCAGTGGCTAAGATTGGGTATGCGTATCAGCCGATAGTATCAAGCCCAAGTGAGCCGACGACACCGACACCTCCGCCTGTAAACGGTGGTGGCACACCGCCTGTGGATACGGGAACGGGTGGTGGCGAGGATACGGTAGATAGTGGTGGTGGTATTGGCGGCGGCGGTGGTGGTGGCGGTACGAGTTATGCACCTCCAGTGATTACAAGCGGCATATCGATTTTAGAATCGCAAATAGGTGCGTACAGCCATAACATCACAGCGACGGACCCTGCGGGATTACCGCTGACTTTAAGTGTGAATGGTTCGCCTGGGTGGTTGACGCTCACGGATAATGGCGATGGCACGGGGTCTTTAAGCGGTGTGGCCGGTGCGGGTGAGCGCGGCTTTAATACGTTTACGGTACGCGCACTGAACAGCGCGGGTGAATATGTAGAACAAACCAGCAGCGTCTTCATCGCGGATACCGTCCTCGGTTCGGGTAGTGAGTTAAGCGCTTTTTGGGGAGCTGCGACAGATGATTATATTGCGGGTGGTGCTGGTGATGATACCATATTGGATGCGGGCAATGACGTGATCTTCGGGGGTGAAGGTTCGGACATAATTGGTGGTGTGGGTGCAAACGTACAGCTTTATGGTGGTGCGGGCG
>CAYPXJ010000002.1:0-4529 GCA_964414595.1 uncultured Rickettsiales bacterium | reverse complement strand
TGATATCTATTGGGGGCATTTTATTGCAGGCGGCACAACTACAATCAACGACTTCGATGTTACGACAGAAACCATTCTGGCAAGCATGGCCGACCGTATTGTGGCACAAGGAACATCAACGGAGGTAGGCCAGCTGGAGTATCGCTACAGTGGCGGCAATATGATTATTGAGGATGTGCAGTTTGGAAGCGGCTTTCAACTTATTATTGAAGGCTACACAGGCTCCATCAATGACATAAATTTTGGTTACGATTTTACCGGCGTTGGAACTTCTGGTGCTGACAATTTCGATATGGGCGCTTTGGGCACAGTAGGCCTCGTGACATTTGCCGGCAATGATACGGTTATTGGTAGCACTGATGCAGATGACATTAACACAGGCGACGGTAACGACTCGATTACTTCTGGCGATGGTACTGATATTATTATGGCGGGCGCTGGTAACGATACCATTAATGGTGAAAATGATAACGATAACATTTTCGCCGGCAGCGGTTCTGATACCGTTGATGGTGGTGCTGGTGATGATTACGTCAACCTGGGTAGCGGCGGTGACGTTTACGGTATTGTGTTTGGCGCAGATAGTGTGTTTGGCGGCGCGGATGATACTATGATGTCCAACTTGGGTAATGATCTCGTAAGTGGTGGCGCCGGCGACGATACGATTGTAGATGCTGCAGGTGATAATACCTTACAAGGTGGTGACGGCGCAGATACGATACTTGCCGGAGGTGTGGGTACCAGCCAGTTGGTGGAAGGTAATGCGGGCGATGACTATTTAGCATCAGTTTTTTCAGGCACATCAACGCTCGTCGGTGGTGGCGGTAATGATACACTTGTGGGTGTAAGCACGGGTGCCGATGTTTATAAATTTGTTGGCTTGGATGGTCATGACCAAATTAACACCTTTACTAACGGTACGGATAAAATTGACCTGACGGCATTTGCCACCAACTGGGTGACAGTGCAGGCAGGTGTAAGCATGGTGGATGCGGATGGTTCTGGTGGTGCGAACGATACGCGCATTGTGTTGAGTGACGGCACCACTATAGACCTGCTCAGCTTTAACAGCGCAAGTCTCGACGCAACAGACTTCCAGTTCTAAGCGATCCGCCCATTTTTCAGGCGTACGATACGATCAGCTTTTTTAGCAAGCGCTGGATTATGTGTCACACACAATACCGCACTTTTTGCTTTTTTTGCATGTGCAATTAATAGACTAAAAACCTGATCCGCCGTATCGGGATCTAAATTTCCTGTTGGCTCATCGGCAAGCAGCAAAGCAGGCATGTTAATAAGGGCTCGCGCAATGGCTACGCGCTGTTGTTCGCCACCAGATAATTCAGCAGGATGATGCGTCAGCCGTTCATGAAGCCCCAGTGATAATAGCAATTTTTTGGCACGCGCATGCGCTTCTGCAGTATTTATGCCTGCAATAAGTAGTGGCATGGATGCATTTTCCAAGGCAGTAAATTCTGGTAATAAATGATGGAATTGGTAAACAAAACCAAAATGATCGCGGCGCAAACATGTTCTATATGCGTCAGAAGCCTGCGTAATATTTTGCTTCTCAAAAAATAATTCGCCGCTGCTAATGCTATCCAGAAGCCCAGCGATGTGAAGTAAAGTTGATTTACCCGAACCAGAAGGTCCTAGGAGTGCAACGATTTCGCCGGCTCTTAGCTCCAAATTTGCACCACGTAAAACATCCACTGCCATATGGCCTTTACCATAAGTTTTGGTAACGTTGTTAAGAGTTAAGATGGCTTTACTCATCGCGTACTCCTTGCGCAGGATCAATACGAGCTGCGCGCCAGGCCGGGAAAATCGTGGCAAGGAAGGAAAGCGTAAGCGAAATAGCAACTACTAGAATAACGTCATCGGATTCGACTTTCGCAGGTAATGTGGAAAGGAAGTAAATTTCTGCGGCAAATAATTCCGTGCCAGTCAGCGATTCAAGCAATTTTCGAATCGATTCGATATTGAGGGAAAAACCTAGTCCAAGCAAGAATCCGGCAAGTGTTCCAACTACGCCAATAGTTGCGCCGCAAAGAAAAAAGATACGCATAACAGCTCCACGCGTAGCGCCAATAGTGCGCAAAATAGCAATATCACGCTGCTTGTCTTTCACGAGCATGATGAGGCTTGAGATAATATTAAATGCCGCAACCAGAATAATCAAAGTCAGGATAAGAAACATAACGTTTCGCTCAACCTGTAAAGCATTGAAATAATGCGAATTAAGATTTTTCCAATCTAATACAGAAAAATCTTGTGGAGCGAGTTCTTGATATAAAGTGTTAGCGAATTGCGGTGCTTTATTCGGATCTTGCAAAAAGATTTGTATACCGCTTGCAGAATCCGGATAGCGGAAATAAAGCTGGCCTGCTTCCAACGGCATGAGAATAAGCGCGTTATCATATTCATACATACCGATTTCGAAAATACCGGCGATAAAGTAATCTTTAAGCCGAGGCACAGAACCCAATACTGTTACGGTTGTTTGTGGCGAAATAAGCGTAATGCTATCGCCAGCATGCAAGCCAAGACGCTCCGCCATACGTGCGCCAAGCATCACCACATTCGTACCGGTAAACTCCTCGATAGAACCTTCGCGAATATTATTGGCTACCATCGTGATATGGCGCAAATCCTGCTGGCGTATTGCACGTACAAGCGCACCCGAAGACGCGCCGCTCGCTGTAGCCATCACTTCGCCTTCGATAATAGGGTAAGCAAGCACAACGCCTTTTTCATGAGAAATTCTTTGCTGCAGATCTTCAAAATTTGCGATACCGCCTTCTACATGACGTGAAATCGTTATATGCGCATTAATGCCCAAAATACGAGATAGCAGTTCTTCACGAAACCCATTCATCACCGCCATAACGATGATGAGTGTAGCAACACCAAGCGCAATACCAATTAGTGAAAACCATGTAATAACAGAGATAAACCCGCGCCGCGTGAGTAAGTAGCGGAGCGCAATCGTGCGTTCAAAACGGGAAAACATAATTCCCTTCTACGCGGCCAAAGGCAAATGATCTAGTAGATTTGTAAAAAAATCCCGAACACCGTGTCGTACTTTGTTAGAGTCGTTCTCTTTCATTATTTCGTTACGGAATGCGGCGGAGTTGGGGAGGCCCGATGTGTACCAGCCGATATGTTTGCGAGCCATTCGTACGCCCGTTTCTTTGCCGTAATGCGCTAGCATAGCCTCATAATGTTCCAAAATAAGTGCTGGAAGTGCCGCATGCGAAGGCGCCGCCGCATAACGGCCAGAGGCTAGATAATCTTGCGTTTGTTTTAACACCCAAGGTTTACCATACGCTCCGCGGCCAATCATTACGCCATCTGCACCGGATTGCTTTAGACACTCTGCTGCCTCTTCTGGCGTCGTGATATCACCGTTGGCAATAACAGGAATTTTGACAGCATCTTTGACCTGGCGAATAAAAGTCCAGTCGGCATTCCCATTATACATTTGTGCGCGCGTGCGGCCATGTACGGTGAGCATTTTTATGCCGAGGTCTTCTGCAATTTTTGCAAGCGTGGGCGCATTACGATTTTTTTCATCCCAGCCGGTACGCATCTTGAGTGTAACAGGAATTTTCACCGCTTTCACGACCGCTTCGAGAATTTTTGTGGCAAGTGGCTCATCTTTCATAAGCGCACTTCCTGCATAACCGTTCACTACTTTTTTAACAGGACAGCCAAAATTGATATCGATAATCTGCGCGCCGCGGTCTGCATTTAGCCGCGCGGCTTCTGCCATTACTTCGGGTTCGCAACCGGCGATTTGCATTGAAAAGGGAAATTCCTCTGGCGTAAATGCCGCCTTTTGAAGGCTCTGGCGTGTCTCTAAAATCATCGCGCGGCTAGCAATCATTTCTGATACGACAAGCCCCGCACCGAAACGCTTAACAAGACGTCGGAATGGTAAATCCGTCACACCTGACATGGGTGCGAGCAAAACATTGCTTTCCAGCTTGATATTGCCAATTTCTATCGTCATAAGTTGCCCTTAAAGTGCGCGGAACATAACGAAATTTAGGCAAATGAGCAAGTATCCAACAATTGCAGTGATAGTGGCGGGTGGTAGTGGCGCGCGTTTTGGGGGGGATTTACCCAAGCAATACCAGAATTTGCATGGCAACCCTTTGATTTTACACGCGTTGAATACCTTTCTAGACCACCCGTTTATCGATGCGGTGCAGGTGGTTATCCGCAAGGAAGATCAGGCTATTTTTGATAGGCTTATTCAGCCTTTGGTCATAACTGAAAAAATGCTGGTGCCGGCATGGGGAGGAAAAACGCGACAGGATTCTGTGCGCAAAGGGCTTGAAATAGTAGGTGAGTATGAACCGCAAACCGTGTTTATTCATGACGCGGCACGGCCTTTTATTACCGCAGATTTAATCGATCGATTACTGGATGCGCGCAAACAAGCCACCGCCATTATCCCTGTTTTACCGGTTAAGGATACTATTAAGCGTATAGGACATGATGTGGTAGAAGCAACGCTACAT
>CAYPXJ010000001.1:125963-127763 GCA_964414595.1 uncultured Rickettsiales bacterium | reverse complement strand
GATCGCCGAGCTTGGTATTTATCCGGCGGTAGATCCGCTTGATTCGACCTCGCGTATTCTCGATCCGCAAGTGGTGGGTGAAGAGCATTACCAAGTGGCGCGTAAAGTGCAGGAAGTTTTGCAAACCTATAAGAGCTTGCAGGATATTATCGCGATTCTCGGTATGGACGAGCTTTCGGAAGAAGATAAACTGGTTGTTGCGCGTGCGCGTAAAATCCAGCGCTTCCTCTCGCAGCCGTTCCACGTGGCGGAAGTTTTCACCGGCGCACCGGGTAAACTCGTTTCGCTCGCCGATACAATTTCCGGCTTCAAAGGTATCGTTGAAGGTAAGTATGACGATCTGCCTGAATCGGCGTTCTACATGGTTGGCGGTATCGACGAGGCCATCGAAAAAGCGAAGAAACTCGCACTGCAGGCTGCCTAATTTTTTATGATAAACGCATTGCAATTCGAACTTGTAACACCGGAAGAATCGCTGTTTTCACGCGAAATCGTGATGGCGGTGATGCCGGGCGCGGAAGGCGAATTCGGCGTACTCGCTGGGCATTCGCCGCTAATTTCCACGCTCAAACCCGGCGTTATCAAAGTCTATGTGCATGATGATAAATCGCACGAAGATGTATTCGTGACCGGCGGTGTGGCGCATGTGGATGGCCATACGTGCGTCGTGCTTGCGCATGAAGCAATTCCGGCAGCGGATTTGAATATCACGGATGCAGAGGCACGCCTTTCCAAAGCAAAAAACGCGCAAGAAGAAGCGAAAAACGATAGTGAGCGCGAGCGCGCGGAGCAGGATATCGAGATGGCGCAAGCGATGATTGATGCTGTGAAAGGAACGCATTAATGTTTTCGCTTTCCGGCAAAACGGCATTAGTCACGGGTGCGACAGGCGGCATCGGTGAAGCCATCGCCAAGACGCTCCATGCGCAAGGCGCGACGGTCGCGCTTTCCGGTACGCGCCGTGAAAAGCTGGATGAACTTGCACAGAATTTTGGTGAGCGCGTACATGTTTTGCCATGCAATCTGAAAGATCTGCCGGCCGTACAAGCCTTATCGGGCGAAGCGGAAAAAGCGATGGGAAGTTTGCATATTCTTGTCTGCAACGCGGGTATTACGCGCGACAATCTCGCGATTCGTATGAAGGATGAAGATTGGAGCGAAGTGATTGATGTGAATCTCACCTCGAGTTTTCATCTGATTAAATCAAGCCTGCGCGGCATGATGAAACAGCGCTATGGTCGCATTATTAATATTACCTCGATTGTTGGCGTGATGGGCAATGCGGGACAAGCAAATTACTGCGCGTCGAAAGCGGGCATGATTGGCATGAGCAAATCGCTGGCGCAGGAAGTTGCTTCGCGCGGCATTACAATTAACTGCATCGCACCGGGATTTATCAGCACGGCGATGACCGATAAACTCACCGATGAGCAGAAAGAAAATATGCGCAAGCATATTCCGCTGGGCGTTTTCGGCGAACCTTCCGACATTGCAAACGCCACCGCGTATCTGGCAAGCGACGAAGCCCGCTACGTTACGGGCCAGACGCTCCATGTCAATGGCGGTATGCTGATGGTTTAAAAGAGAAATTTTTTTACTTGCGCAACGAAAAAGCTTCGGTAAACTCGCCGCACATTTCTGATTTAACTAACATTCTAACGACACATTATTAACGAAAGGAAACTTCCATGAGCGATATTGAAATCCGAGTCAAAAAGATTGTCGCTGAGCATCTTGATATCGAGGAAGATAAAATTAACGTAACCTCCAGCTTCACTGATGATCTGGGCGCTGATAGCC
>CAYPXJ010000001.1:113155-125953 GCA_964414595.1 uncultured Rickettsiales bacterium | reverse complement strand
GTCATGGCGTTTGAAGAAGAATTTGGCTGCGAAATCCCAGATGAAGCAGCAGAAAAAATCGTGACGGTTGAAGACGCGATTAAATATATCGAGGAACATGCGTAAATCGTCCGCAAGGCAACGATTTTACCCCTCAAAAACAATATGCGACGTGTAGTAGTCACCGGCTTAGGCTTGGTAACGCCACTTGGTTGTGGCGTAGCCCGCAACTGGTCGCGCCTTCTCAAAGGCGAATGCGGCATTCGTAAAATTGCGCGATTCGATGCGTCGGATTTACCGGCACAAATCGCGGGCGAAGTGCCTTTTGGTACTGGTGAAGGCGAGTTCAACGCCGATAATTATATTCCACCGAAAGATCAGCGCCGCATGGATACATTTATCCAACTCGCGCTGGCGGCCGCGAAAGAAGCTATCGACGATTCTGGCTGGAAGCCGGAAACCGAAGAAGATTTTATTCGCACCGGCGTGATGGTCGGTTCGGGTATCGGTGGTTTGCCGGGCATTGAAAATGCCGTGCTCACGCTGAAAGAACAGGGTCCGCGCCGTCTTTCCCCGCATTTTATTCCTTCCACGCTTATCAATCTGGCCTCTGGTTATATCTCTATTAATTATGGTTTTCGGGGCCCTAACCACGCCGTAGTAACCGCCTGCTCAACGAGTGCGCATGCGCTGGGTGATGCGGCGCGCCTGATTATTTTTGGCGATGCAGATGTGATGGTGGCCGGTGGTACAGAATCCGCGCAGTGTCGCACCGGTGTGGCCGGTTTTGCCGCCGCGCGTGCACTGGCAACAAAATACAACGATACGCCGGAAAAAGCCTCCCGCCCGTGGGATAAAGATCGCGATGGTTTCGTGATGGGTGAAGGTTCTGGGATTGTGGTTTTGGAAGAATATGAGCACGCGAAAAAGCGCGGCGCAAAAATTTATGCCGAGCTAGTGGGTTACGGGCTTTCGGGCGATGCGCATCACGTGACGGCACCCCATGAAGAAGGCCGAGGCGCGTTCCAATCGATGTCGATGGCACTCAAGCGCGCGGGCGTAAATACAACGGAAATTGATTACATCAACGCGCACGGCACATCCACGCCGGTTGGCGATTTGATTGAACTCAAAGCCGTGAAACGCCTGTTCGGTGATCATGCGTATAAACTTTCCATGTCTTCTACGAAATCCGCGATTGCGCATTTGCTTGGCGCGGCGGGTAGTGTGGAAGCGATTTACAGTATTCTCGCGATGCGCGATCAAATTGCACCGCCGACGCTCAATCTGGATAATCCGGATGAAGGTTGCGATATCGATCTTGTGCCGCATAAAGCGAAAGAGCGCAAAATCGATGTGGCGCTTTCGAATTCCTTCGGTTTCGGCGGCACAAACGCCAGCCTTGTTTTCAAGAAAGCTTGACCATGAAGTGGAGAAGGCTCATTCACGCGGCGTATGGTTTCTTCGCCGTGGCGATTGTGCTTTCCGCCAGCGTTTTTCTGTTTTTTCGGGACTATGTACGCACGCCCGGCCCTACAACCATGGAGCAGGTGCTAATTATTCCTGATGGTGCAAGCGTTCGGAAGATTGGTCAAATGCTCTCGGAAGCGCGCGTTATACGCTACGGATTTTTATTTCCACTCGCCTATCGCTATCTGGCAATCGATAAGCCGCTTAAAGCGGGTGAATATAAATTCGCGATTGGCGCTACGCCAAAGCAGGTGATTACGTCGCTGGTTGAAGGTCGCACCGTGATTCGCAAATTGACCATTCCAGAAGGTCTTACGACGTATGAAATTTATGAAATATTGCGCGCAGAAGATGCACTGAAGGGCGATCTGCCTGAGCCCGTGCCGGAAGGGGTTTTGATGCCGGATACGTATCATTACAGTTACGGTGAACTGCGTAGCTCGCTGGTAGAGCGCATGAATATTGAGCATAAAAAATTCATGGCAGAGCATTGGGCGGCGCGCGCGCAGAATCTGCCTTTTGAAAACCCGCTGGAAGCGATTACGCTTGCGTCGATTGTTGAGAAAGAAACGTCTCTTGATGCGGAGCGGCCGCGTGTGGCTGCGGTGTATATCAACCGTTTGCGTAAAGGTATGCGTTTGCAGGCTGACCCTACCGTGATTTACCCGCTTTCGGAAGGCAAGGGAACCTTAGGTCGGTTACTCACCTTCAAAGATCTTGAAGTGAATTCGCCTTATAATACGTATGTTTTTGGTGGCTTGCCGCCGGGGCCGATTGCGCATCCGGGCCGGCAATCGCTTGCAGCAGTGCTCAATCCCCTGGAAACGGATGAATATTATTTCGTCGCAGATGGAAAAGGCGGGCATCGCTTTTCTAAAAATTTTGGCGAGCATGAGAAAAACGTAAAATCCTATCGCAAGGAAATTAAAGCGCAAAAACAGGCGAAGAAAAAAGCAGTAACGCCGATTCCGGCGGTTGTTCCTACAGTGGTGCCGGAAGCAGAAGCCGCACCTCAGCCAGCGGCGGAGCCGGCTGAAGCCGCTGCCCCGCCCGCGGAAAAAGAATCAGGCGGAAGCCTCGATTTTCTGCCGGGCATAAAAATTGAAGATGAAGCGAAGCCGCCGGCTAGACGTTAGCCATTTTTTGCTGCGGCCCTTGTAACCTATAAGTGCGTGCGGTTGATGAATCGCCAAAGCCAAGCGAAAGCCGCCACGCGTGTGTAGGCAAAAAATCTTCCGCTAGTGCGGGCCATTCGATAAGCGTAATGCCTTGTTCTAGCGCTTCTTGCAGGCCAAGTTCCGTAAGTTCATTCGCGCTTTTTAGGCGATAAAAATCGTAGTGGTACAGCGTACCTTGCGCCGATTCATATGTTTGGAGCAGCATAAAAGTTGGGCTGATAACGTCTGTGTCTTTGCCCGCCATAGCGGTTATCAGTGCGCGCGAAAATGCGGTTTTGCCTACACCCAAATCGCCTTCTAATAAAAGAACATCGCCCACCTGAAGCTGCGCGGCAAGGCGCTGTGCGAGATGCTCGGTGGCTGCGATATCTTGCAAAATGCCTTTTTTTTCAGATAGCGCTGGCAAATTGGACATCGGTGTAATCCTGCAGCATGGATTTCGCATGGCGATCAAGTGTGATGAGAATTTCGGTGGCGTGGCCAGAGGAGGGGCTCACGGTGCGGATATCGCATGTGCCGCCATGCAGTGCGATCAAATTCTTTACGATGGCGAAATTGAAAATTTCTTTCGTTTCGGCAATCGGCGCGCTTTGCGACATGGATACAGCGATATGTTCTGTTCCTGTAAGATTAGGCTGCTGCGCGTGTGGGTAGGTTTCCTGGAATTTAAGCGACACGCGATCATCTTCTGCCGTAACGGAAAGTTTTAGCACGCTGCCTTTTTCGGCCAGTTTAATCATGCCTTCCAGCACATGAATAATGGCGTGACGCAAACGTTTTTCATCGCCGCGAAGGCGCCCAATCGTTGGTGAGCAAGTGAAGTCAAACTGAACCACGCGTGCTTTCAACTTGTCTTGAATGTAAGGGTAAATAGAGGCGAGCATTTGATAGAGATCGAACTCGCTGACGTTTAATTTAATATAGCCAGATTGAATAGAGGCGACATCAAGCAGGCTATCAATATAATCGGCCAGTTCGTCCGCCGCGGCGAGAATATCGATGCTGTATTCTTTTTGTTTTGGATTGAGCGGGCCAAAATATTCATCTTTCAGCACTTCGGAGAAACCGCGAATCGAGGTAAGCGGCGAGCGCAGCTGATAAGAAACGTTTTCTAAAAACTTCGTTTTGATACTATCCGCTTGCTCAAGAATTTCTGCGCGCTCGCGCAAGGCGCGTTCCTTCATTTGCGCATCGGTTACATCAAGGAACGTAACAAAACTCGAACCATCGGGAAGCGGCACGCCGACCCATTCCAGAATGCGGCCATCAATTAATTCCACGCGCGATTTAAGCCGCTGACGGTTGGAAAAGAGATCAAGAAATTTTTTGCGGAATTCCGGCAGCACTTCTTTTTCATCAAAATGAAATTCGATTTTTTCGAGCAGCTCATTGAGGTGCGGCGCCTGCTCAATAAAATTACCATCCAAATGCCACATCTCGGTAAAACGCGGATTAGAAAGACGCAAACGACCGTCTTCCTGAAATACGGCAACCGCCTCGTATAAATTATCCAGCGTTGCACGCTGCACGGCGAGTGTTGCGTTATAGGAACGTTCTAGCGCCAGGCGATCGCTCATATCATCATACGTGATCAACAAACCGCCATCGGCGTAAGGAATAGCCACCATGCGCAACGAGCGACCGTCCGGTAGGTAAAGAAAATCCTGCGCCGGCTCACGCAATGTGCGGAACCAGCCGAGCTGCTCCTCTTTGAATGTCGCGAAATTGGCTTGCTCCGGTAATTTGCGCGCAGCACGCAATTTATCCAGAATTTCGCCGTAAGTTGGATGCGAACTGAGATAAGGTTGCGTGAGATCCCATAGACGTTCGTAGTTTGCGTTCCACGCAAGAATGCGCATATCCGGGCCAAATATCACCATCGCGTTGGCGGCGTTTTCCAGATATTCCTGCTGTGCGGCGCGGAAGCGGGAATTTTCCTGCTTCAATTCTTCCTGTCTTTGAATATCGCACGCAAGACCAATGCTGCCATTTTTATAGGGCGATTCGATGATAAGATGCAAACGCCGCGCACCGTTACTGATGATAAAACTTGCTTCACTCAGAGAGGTGCCTGCAGCAATGACGCGATCAAAAAGTTGCAGACTCTTTTGATGCAGTTCTGGAATATTGATAATTTGCGATTCGTCTCCACCAAGGCCAACCAACCGCGCATAAGAGGGATTACAATAGGTGATTTGGCCTTTAGGATTACGCACCCATGTAGGCAAGGGCAGAAATTCCAGCACCTCCGGCGTTTGCGATTTTCTTTCTGTGGCTTTGCGTGCAATTTCGCATGTTTTGATGCGACGTTGATACCACAAAAGAACAACCATCAACCATAGGCACAGCAGCGCCAGCGCAATCGTAAAAGGATAAGCGTGGGCGAGCTGTGCGATCATTTAATACCGGTAATGCTCCGGCTTGTAAGGACCTTCGGTGGAAACGCCGATGTAATCAGCCTGATCTTTGGAAAGCGTGGTGAGTTTCGCGCCAATTTTTTCCAAATGCAGCGCCGCGACTTTTTCATCGAGATGTTTTGGTAATACGTACACTTTGCGTTCGTAGTTTTTATGGTTATTCCAAAGCTCGATTTGCGCAAGCACCTGGTTGGTGAAGCTTGTGCTCATCACAAAGCTGGGGTGACCGGTCGCGCAGCCGAGATTTACCAAGCGTCCCCGTGCAAGCACAATGAGGCGTTTGCCATTCGGGAACGTCACGAAATCGACCTGCGGTTTAATTTCCGTCCAGGTGAAATTTTTGAGCGAGTTGATTTGAATTTCCGAATCGAAATGGCCGATATTGCACACGATCGCCCAATCTTTCATCTCGCGCATGTGTTCCAGCGTGATGACATCTTTGTTGCCGGTGGCGGTGACGAAAATATCGCCTTTGCTTGCGGCTTCTTCCATGGTGACAACGCGGTAGCCTTCCATCGCCGCTTGCAAGGCGCAGATGGGGTCAACTTCCGTCACCCATACTTGCGCGCCTTGTTTCGCGAGCGCGGCGGCGCAGCCTTTGCCAACGTCACCGTAACCACACACAACGGCAATTTTACCGGCGATCATCACGTCGGTGGCGCGTTTAATACCATCGACAAGCGATTCACGGCAGCCATACAAATTATCGAATTTCGATTTGGTGACAGAATCATTCACATTAATCGCCGGACAGAGCAGCTCGCCTTTTTTCGCCATTTGGTACAGGCGGTGCACGCCGGTTGTGGTCTCTTCCGAAATACCACGAATATCTTTGAAATATTGTGGGTATTTGTTGTGCATGACGAGCGTTAAATCACCACCGTCATCGAGAATCATATTCGGCACCCAGCCATCTGGGCCGTGAATCGTCTGCTCGATGCACCAATCATATTCTTCTTCCGTTTCACCTTTCCAGGCAAATACCGGCGTGCCGGCAGCGGCAATCGCGGCGGCGGCTTGATCCTGCGTGGAATAAATATTGCAGGAAGACCAGCGAATCGTCGCACCGAGATGCTGCAGCGTTTCGATGAGCACGGCGGTTTGAATCGTCATATGCAAACAGCCGACGATGCGCGCGCCTTTCAGCGGCTGGCTTTTGCCGAATTCTTTGCGCAGCGCCATCAGGCCGGGCATTTCGCTTTCGGCGATGGTGATTTCCTTGCGGCCCCAATCGGCGAGGTTAATATCGGCAACTTTATAATCTTGTTGAGCGGTTTTCTTGGCGGCCATAGAGGTCATCTTGCTTCCTTATGCGGTTTGGGTTTTAAGCGGGATTGAGGTTGTAAATTAACCAAGCCAAAGCTACAACTCAACAATTATGAGCAAAAAATCAAAAACGAAACTGACAACCAGCGGGCGCAAGCCGGGCGCCTTCAAAGGCATGGTGAATACGCCGATCTATCAGACCTCGACCTTGGTGTTTGAAAAGCTCGAGGCCTATGAAAAAGCCGCGAGCGGCCAGAGCAGGGATAAAAGTTACGGTATTTGGGGTAGCGAAACGCATCGCGCACTCGAGACAGCGCTTTGCGAATTGGAGGGGGCAAATCATTGTTTGCTGCAGCCTTCGGGACTTGCTTCGGTCACACTCGCGCTTTCGGCATTACTCGCCGAAGGCGATCATGTGCTGATGCCGGACAGCGTCTATTACCCGACGCGGCGTTTTTGCGATAAAGAGCTCAAAAAATACGGCGTTGAAACGACGTATTACGATCCGCTGATTGGCGAGGGCATCGCCAAGCTTATCAAGAAGAATACGAAATTAATCTGGCTGGAATCGCCGGGGTCGCTCACGTTTGAAGTGCAGGATGTGCCTGCGATTGTGAAGGTGGCGAAGAAGCACGGCGTGCTGACCGGGCTTGATAATAGCTGGGCAACGCCGCTTTATTTTCACCCGCTCAAACACGGCGTCGATATTTCGATGCAGGCGCTGACGAAATATGTCGGCGGGCATTCCGACGCGATGATGGGTGCGCTGCTTTTCAGCGAGGAAAAATTATTCCAGCGCGTGTGCAATACGCAGCGCAATACCGGCCATTATGTCAGCGCACATGATGTTTATGCGATGCTGAAAGGCCTGCGCACGATGGAGGCGCGTTTATCGCAGCACCAGCAATCGGCGATTGAAATCGCGCGTTGGCTGGAAGCACAGCCGCGCGTGAAAAAGGTGATTTACCCGCCGTTGATTTCGGATGAAGGCCATCGTTTGTGGAAACGCGATTTTACCGGTGCGAACGGTCTGCTCTCGTTTATTCTTGATAAGGATTACGCGAATGATGCGGTCTACCGTTTCGTCGATAAGATGAAATATTTTGCGATTGGCGCGTCGTGGGGCGGGTTTGAAAGCCTGATTTTGCGTTTCGATACGCGCCACCGTACCGCCACAAAATGGCCACACAAAGGTACGCTCATTCGTATTCATGTTGGTTTGGAAGACGTTGAGGATTTGAAGGCGGATCTGGAAGCGGCATTCTCCCGGCTCTAGTTTGCCGCGTTGCACAAGCATTTTTCGTTGCAAAATAGGGGTGTTAACATTATGTTCGCGCCATATTTTTGAGGATCTATGGCCACCGCCGCATCTAAGAAACTGGAAAATAAGGAAAAATCTGGCGCACTGGTGATGAATAATCAGCAGATGCAGCAGGCTTACCGTCAAATGCTCCTGATTCGCCGCTTTGAGGAGCGCGCGGGCCAGCTTTACGGCATGGGCCTGATTGGCGGTTTCTGCCATTTATATATTGGTCAGGAAGCGGTGGTGGTGGGCTTGCAAGCCTGCTTGAAGCATGGCGATCAAACCGTTACAACCTATCGCGATCACGGGCATCTGATGGCCTGTGGTGCCGAGCCGGGCCGCGTCCTCGCTGAACTTTTGGGCCGGAAAGACGGTGTTTCCAAAGGCAAGGGCGGCTCAATGCACATGTATGACCTCAAGAATCATTTTTACGGTGGTCACGGTATTGTCGGCGCGCCGGTGCCCATTGGAACAGGCCTCGCGTTTGCTAATAAATATCGCGGTAATGATCATGTAAGCCTCACCTATTTCGGCGATGGTTCGGCGAACCAGGGCCAGGTGTATGAGGCCTTCAACATGGCCGCGCTCTGGAAATTGCCGGTGATTTACGTCATCGAAAATAACCAATATGCGATGGGTACGAGCGTGCAGCGCTCTTCTTCCACTACCGAGCTTTATAAGCGCGGTGAGGCGTTTGGCATCGAAGGCTGGCAAGTGGACGGCATGAATGTGCTCGCAGTGAAAGAAGCCGGCGAAAAAGCCGTTGCGCATTGCCGCGCTGGCAAAGGCCCGTTGATTCTCGAGATGAAAACCTACCGCTATCGCGGCCATTCGATGTCCGACCCCGCGAAATACCGCAGCAAGGAAGAAGTCGAAGAATATAAAGAAAAACACGACCCGCTGACGCAGCTTAAAAAAGTAATGGAAGCAGAAAAGGCGGCCGACGAAGCGTGGTTCAAGAAATTAGAAACGGAAATTAAAGATAAAGTAAATGAAGCGGTCGAATTCGCCAAAGCGTCGCCGGAGCCGGACGCAGGCGAACTCTGGACCGATGTATATGTGGAGTAATTATGGCTGAGATGACTGTACGCGTAGCGCTTCGTGATGCCATGGCCGAGGAAATGCGTCGTGATCCGGACGTGTTCGTCATGGGCGAGGAAGTCGCAGAATATCAGGGCGCGTATAAAGTCACCGAAGGTTTGCTGCAGGAATTCGGCGCGAAACGCGTGATCGATACGCCAATTACCGAGCATGGTTTTGCCGGTCTGGGTGTTGGCGCGGCGTTTGCGGGCCTCAAGCCTGTTGTGGAATTCATGACGTGGAATTTCGGCATGCAGGCGATTGACCAGATCATTAATTCGGCGGCAAAGCAAAATTATATGTCCGGCGGGCAGGTGCGTTGCCCGATCGTATTCCGCGGGCCGAACGGTGCGGCAGCGCGCGTGGCGGCGCAGCACTCGCAATGTTTTGCGAGCTGGTATGCGCATGTGCCGGGCCTGAAAGTTATCGCGCCGTATTCTGCGGCGGATTGCAAAGGCCTGCTGAAAGCCGCGATTCGTGATCCGAACCCGGTGATTTTCCTCGAGAATGAAATTACTTACGGCTTCAAAATGAATGTGCCGGAGCCGGAAATTTTCAATGACAATTATATCATCCCGATCGGCAAAGCCGCCGTGCTGCGCGAGGGTACGGATGTCACCATCACGGCGTTTTCGCTGATGGTAAAACATGCGCTCGAAGCGGCAGAGAAATTAGCGGCGGAAGGCATTAGCGCCGAGGTGATTGATTTGCGTACGCTGCGTCCGCTCGATACGGAAACCGTGGTGAATTCGGTGAAGAAAACGCACCGCCTAATTTCGGTGGAAGAAGGCTGGCCGTTTGCCGGTGTTGGCGCGGAGCTGACCGCCGTGATGATGGAACAGGCGTTTGATGATCTCGACGCGCCGGTGGTGCGTGTGACCGGTCGTGATGTGCCGCTGCCTTATGCTGCAAATTTAGAAAAACTCGCACTGCCGCAAGTGCAGGATATTATCGATGCGGCAAAAGAAACCTGTTATCGTTCCGCGTAGCCGGAAAGGAAATTGTATGTGCCGTGTTAGTTTGATTATTACCTGTTTCATGCTCACTTTGATGCTGATCCATTCTTTCAGTGAGGTGGAAGCAGAAGATGTAACTCCGCCTGCGGCGCAAACTGCTGCCCCTGTAGCGCAGACGCCGGAAGAAAAAGCTAAAGCAGAAAAAGAAGATAAGGCGCCTTTTGAGGATTACAAAGTGCGTGTTGCGCCGCCGGAAGCTGTGAAACAACAATTCAGCCCGAGCGATAGCAGCAATACGGGCAGCAGCAATTCACCCACGGCTTACTAGGAGGAAACAATGCGAATGCTTTTTGCAAGTCTGGCTATGTTAATGGCGCTGAATTTTTTGGGCGCGTGCGCGCGCGTGGAACCGCATCATTACGATGATGATCATCGTCCGCTGCGCCGCCATTGCCCGCCGGGGATTCCTTGCCGTTAATATGAAATATCTGTTTTTACTTTCGCTGCTTTTGCTAAGCGCATGCAATACGATGGAAGGCTTTGGCCGAGACATGCGTCAGGCAGGCGGCGCGATTGAACGAACTGCACAATAAGATCACAACAGGATTATATGCCGATTGAAATTTTAATGCCGGCGCTTTCGCCGACGATGACCGAAGGCAACCTCGCCAAATGGGTGAAAAAACCCGGTGATAAAATTGCGCCCGGCCAGGTGATCGCCGAAATTGAAACCGATAAAGCGACGATGGAAGTCGAAGCGGTCGATAGCGGCGTGCTCGGTAAAATTCTGGTGGAAGAGGGCGCACAATCCGTGCCGGTGAATAAGGTTATCGCGCTGCTTTTGGAAGAAGGCGAAGATAAAAAAGCGCTCGATTCTTACAAGCCGAAAGAGCCGGAGAAAAAAGAAGAAGCGAAAGCAGCGCCAAGCGCTGCACCGGCTCCAACCGCTGCGCCGAAACTGGCACCAAGCGTTGCGCCGCAAGCAAGTAAAGCGCCTGTTGCAGCTTCTGCTCCGGCAGTTTCTTCATCTGGTGGCCGCGCGAAAGCAAGCCCGCTGGCCAAACGTATCGCGAAGGAAAGCAGCCTCGATCTCGCGCAGATTTTTGGCACCGGCCCGCATGGAAGAATTCTTCGCGCCGATGTGGAAGATGCGATTCGCACCGGCGGTGGACGCGGTGGTGTCGTGCGCCGTCACCCGGTCGAGTTCGTGACGATTCCGAACAACAATATGCGCAAAGTCATTGCGCGCCGTCTCACTGAATCGAAGCAGCAAGTGCCGCATTTTTACCTTACGGTGGAATGTAACCTCGATAAGCTTTTGCAGGTGCGTGAAGTGCTGAACGCCGAAGCGCCCAAAGGTGATGATGGCAAACCGGCTTATAAAATTTCCGTGAATGATCTGGTGATTAAGGCGACCGGTATCGCGCTCAAAAAAGAGCCGCGCTGCAATGCCAGCTGGTATGACGATGCGATCGTGCAATATAATAACGTCGATATTTCGGTAGCGGTAGCAACCGACGATGGTTTGATCACGCCGATTATCAAAAACGCCGACCAAAAATCGCTGCCGCAAATTTCCAACGAGATGAAAGATCTCGCCGGACGCGCGCGCGCAAATAAATTAAAGCCCGAGGAATTCCAGGGCGGCGGTTTCAGTATCTCGAATCTCGGTATGTATGACGTGCAGCATTTCGCCGCGATCATCAACCCGCCGCAAGGCTGTATTCTGGCCGTTGGCGCGGGTGTGAAAAAGCCGGTCGTGGTGGGCGATAAACTTGAAATCGCCACCGTGATGAGCGCAACGCTTTCGGTGGATCACCGTGTGGTGGACGGTGCACTCGGCGCAATTTTCCTCAAGCACTTTAAGCGGCTGCTCGAAGAGCCTGTATTGTTGTTTGTGTAATTGCTAAGGTGGAATTATGTCCACCTACATTTGCACTTCCTGCGGCTACGAAGGCGCCCCGAAAAAAATCCTCAAGGGCAGCAAGGCGGTAGAGATTGCCATCTGGGCAGTCTTACTGATTCCCGGGCCGTTTTATAGCGCGTGGCGGCGTATTGGCGCGCGCATCGAATGCCCGAATTGCAAAAAATCCGGCACGATGGTGAAGCGCAGTAGCGCGGAAGCGCAATTATATATGGAGCGCGAATTTGAAACAAAATTCGCCGGTGCGAAAAAGAAAAAACCGCTGGAAGAAATGCCCGTGGAAGAAGTGGAAGCGGAAGTGATTAAACCAGAGGAAAAACCGTTGAATCCGCCGCAAAAAACCAGTAAACCTGCGCCATCGAATCCAGATAAAACCCCAGTAAATCCAGAGGAATGGTAATATGGCAGAACAATTTGATGTGGTGATTATTGGTAGTGGGCCGGGCGGTTATGTGGCGGCAATTCGCGCCGCGCAACTTAAACTCAAAACCGCGATTGTCGAGGCGAACCACCTTGGCGGGATTTGCCTTAATTGGGGCTGTATTCCAACTAAAGCGCTTTTGCGTTCGGCGGAAGTGTATCGTCAATTTCAGCATGCGGAAGAGTATGGACTGAAGGTGGAAAAGGTGAGCTTCGATTTGAAAAAAGTCGTGGAGCGTAGCCGCGGTGTGGCGAGCCAGCTTTCCAAAGGTATCGGCATGCTACTCAAGAAAAATAAGGTCACGGTGTTTGACGGTTTCGGCAAGCTGAACGGCAAAGGCAAAATCAAAGTCGAAAAAGACGGCAAGCCGGTGGCGGATATCGAGGCAAAACATATTATTATCGCGACCGGCGCGCGAGCGCGCGTGCTGCCAGGCTTGGAACCAGACGGCAAACTTGTTTGGACCTATAAAGAAGCCATGGTGCCGGAGACGATGCCGAAAAATCTGCTTGTGGTGGGCAGCGGCGCCATCGGGATTGAGTTCGCGAGTTTCTTTAGTGCCCTGGGCGCGAAAGTCAAGGTGGTAGAGGTGATGGATCGTGTATTGCCAGTGGAAGATGAAGAGATTTCCAAATTCGCACAAAAGCAATTCGAAAAACAAGGTCTCGCGATCAAAACGAAAACGACCGTAAAAGCGCTAAATAAGGGCAAAGATAGCGTAGAGGCGGTGTTCGAGAGCGACGGCAAACAGGAAAAAGCAACGTTCGACCGCGTGATTATGGCGGTGGGGATTGTGGCGAATAC
>CAYPXJ010000001.1:53442-113145 GCA_964414595.1 uncultured Rickettsiales bacterium | reverse complement strand
TTGGGGCTGGAAGGCACCAAGGTGAAAATTAAAAAAGGCCCTATCGTTGTTGATCCCTATCTGCAAACCGGCGAGCCGGGCGTTTACGCGATTGGCGACGTGGTTGGTGCGCCGTGGCTGGCGCATAAGGCGAGTCATGAAGGCATTATCTGTGTGGAGAAAATTGCCGGCCTGCATGTAAAACCGATGAAGAAAGAGCTGATTCCCGGCTGTACCTATTCGCACCCACAGGTGGCAAGTATCGGTCTGACGGAAAAGGCAGCAAAGGATAAAGGCTATCAAGTCAAAGTAGGCCGATTCCAATTTATTGGTAACGGCAAAGCAATCGCGCTGGGCGAGCCGGAAGGTTTGGTAAAAACCGTATTCGACGCGAAAACAGGCGAGTTACTCGGCGCGCATATGATCGGCGCGGAAGTGACCGAGCTGATTCAAGGCTATGCGGTTGGCAAAACCATGGAAGCAACGGAAGAAGATTTCATGCACACCATTTTCCCGCACCCGACGCTTTCCGAAATGATGCACGAAGCGGTGCTGGACGCATACGGTAAAGTAATTCACATGTAGTTTAGGGCAGCTTTGGTTGCCGGTAAATTTATGCTATAGTCGCCCTAGGAGCTGACTATGCATCATTTGTTATTCTGGGGTGTTATCGCCTTTATCATTTATCTGGTTTTTCAAGGCTGGAATACGCCCAGCAATCGTGCCGAGCTAAAGCAGGATGTTCATCGCGCCGAGCAGAAAATCACCGATAAGGTGATTCACGGCGCAGGCGAAGGCTTGGACAAAGCCAAGGAATTTCTGCCGAACAAAAAATAAGGATGAAGAGAAGAATTACGCGGAAGCTTGTGCCGCGTCGATATTTTTAACTTTTTTCGCCAGGCGGCTGATTTTGCGCGACGCGGTTTTCTTTTTCAGAACACCTTTTGTCACGCCACGCGCCAGCTCCGACTCCGCTGCGCGGAACGCGGCTTTCGCTGCGTCTTTGTCTTTGGACTGGATAGCCAGCTCAACTTGCTTCACAAACGAACGAATGCGATTGCGGCGCGCGCGGTTGCGTTCGGTGCGTTTGATCGTCTGGCGTATGGCCTTTAGTGCGTTACGATGGTTTGCCATCTCATTAATTCCTTTAGTTCAGAGCATTTTTCGCTCAGGGGCTGCTTTCTAAAGGGATTTTACCCCCCTGTCAAGCCTTGAGGCGCATTTTTTATATGCCTAGCGGTCAGCCATAATGGCGCCCATGGCCGCAAAGGCCGCCGAGCTCAATATCTCGGATACCGTCGCGTTCATGCGCACAATCTGTACCGGTTTTTCCAAACCGCACAGCACCGGACCCACTACCGTGCCACCGCCAAGCTCTTGCAAAAGCTTGTAAGAAATATTGGCGGTATGCAGCGCCGGCATCACCAGCACGTTGGCCGGGCCGGAAAGGCGGCAGAATGGGTAGAGTTTCATCAAATCCGGGTTCAGGGCCACATCGGCGGACATTTCCCCATCATATTCAAAATCGACCTTCATTTTGTCTAGTACACGCACGGCCTGGCGGATACGCTCAGCTTTTTCGTGCATCGGGTTACCGAAGTTGGAGAAGGAAAGCAGCGCTACGCGGGGTTCATAACCCATATGACGTGCTTGATCTGCGGCCTGAATGGCGATCTGCGCCAATTCTTCCGGGGTTGGCAATTCGTGCACGGTCGTATCCGCCATAAATACAGCGCGGCCATTGCGCGCCACGACAATAGAACTGCCGAAAAGGAGTTTGCCCGGCTCGGCGTTGAAGATATTGCGAACCGTACCCAAAATCACCTGATAGGTGCGCGTAAAACCGGTGACCATCGCGTCCGCATCGCCGCAACCGACCATGCAAGAGGCGAAATAGTTACGCTCGTTTTTCACCATGCGCACCACGTCGCGATGCAGGAAGCCTCGGCGCTGAAGTTTGCGGTAAAGATAATCAATATAGTCATCGATACGTTTGCAATTCGTGGCGTTAGAAATTTCTACGCCTTTCAAATCGTTCATCCCCATGGCTTCAAGCGCTTTTTTCACACGCTCTTCACGGCCCACAAGAATCGCATGGCCGTAACCACTTTCTTTCCAGTTGATGGCCGCGCGAATAATAGATTCATCCTCGCCTTCCGCAAACACCACGGTTTTCGGGTTTTGCTTCACGCGCTGGAAGATGTTGTTGAGAATATTAACCGTTGGATTCAGGCGTGCAGAGAGATCAATTTTATACTGGCCGAAATCTTCAATGGGTTTTTTCGCAACACCCGATTTCATAGCCGCTTTTGCGACTGCAGGTGGAATCGTGCTGATGAGACGGGGGTCAAAAGGCACAGGTATAATATAGTCCGGGCCGTAACGCATTTTGCGGCCGGAATACGCGTCAGCAACTTCGTCAGCAACTTGCTCGCGTGCGAGTTTCGCCAGTGCTTCCGCCGCGGCGACTTTCATTTCTTCGTTAATTTGCGTCGCGCGTACATCCAGCGCACCACGGAAAATATAGGGGAAACCCATCACGTTATTCACCTGGTTCGGATAATCCGAACGGCCGGTGGCGATAATCGCATCGTTGCGCACGGCTTCAATTTCTTCCGGCATAATTTCCGGCACAGGATTGGCCATCGCGAAAATGATCGGGTTTTTCGCCATACCTTTAACCATGGTCTGCGTTACGCAACCCGCAACCGAGAGACCCAGGAATACATCCGCGCCTTTCAGCGCGTCGGTGAGCGTGCGTTCTTTCGTATCGACCGCATGCGCCGATTTCCACTGGTTCATGCTTTCTTCGCGGCCTTTGTAAATCACGCCGTAACTATCGCAGAGTAGCGCGTTATCGTGCGGCAGGCCCATATATTTGAGCAGTTCCAAACACGCGATGCCCGCAGCGCCCGCGCCATTTACTACCACCTTGATTTTCTTCATGCTTTTGCCGGTGATATCGAGCGCGTTCATAATACCCGCGAGCGCGATAATCGCCGTGCCGTGTTGGTCGTCATGGAAAATCGGGATATCCATGAGCTCTTTCAGTTTGCTTTCGATAATGAAGCAATCCGGGCCGCGAATATCTTCCAGATTAATACCGCCCCAGCTTGGGCCGAGATATTTCACCGCATTGATGAATTCTTCCGGGTCTTCGGTGTTTACTTCGATATCAATGGCATCGATATCGGCGAAGCGTTTGAACAGAACCGCTTTACCTTCCATTACCGGTTTGGAAGCGAGTGCGCCGAGATTGCCAAGGCCGAGTACCGCCGTGCCGTTGGAAATAACCGCCACCATATTACCGCGGCTGGTATATTCATATGCCGTTTCGGGGTCGCGTGCGATTTCTTCGCAGGGTGCGGCAACGCCCGGCGAATAGGCGAGCGAGAGGTCACGCTGCGTGAGCAGCGGCTTTGTCGGCGCAATGGAAATTTTGCCCGGACGACCCTGGCGGTGAAACTCTAGTGCATCTTGATTCGTTATCTTCGCGCGGCTCATATGAATCTGCGTGTTCCCCAATTCACAATAAAAAGTTGGAAAATATAAGTGGCAAGTTTCTAGCAAGCGGTTGGAAGATAGTCAAAAACTCTTTATAAATTTCGATGCTGCGCCGCAGCATGAACCTTGAGATAGGGCCGATTTTTTGCGCCAGAATATGATGAAAATAAGCCTTAAAAAGGGTTTAAAGGGCGACCCCTGTCATAATTCTGTCATACATCCATGCTAGGGTTAGAGTGATTCTTTTTGCCCATGATGATGTTGCGTTAACATCATACCATAGGTGAGTTTGGTTCTTTATATAGGAGTCCCATCATGATGATGGACACGAACTATTGGGAACTCGTGCGTTGTGCGGTCATTAAAGGGCTGCATATTTTGCAGGATGAGGATCTGGACTATGATCTGTTCATTTCGCTTGAAAAGGTCGATGCGGCTATAAGTTTCACTATAAACGACAACTTATGCAGCGTGGGAATCGGAGCTCGCAGGACTTTAAACGCAGTCTTGAAGGAGTGCCGTATTAATATCGACGGTCATTTGAATTTTGTGTTTTTGGCTCCAGATTTAGAAGATCTTCGATATCAGCTCAACGGTGTTGGGGATTTTGCGACTAGGTGCAAAGAGTTCGCGGAAAATCATCCTGAGGAAGAATTTCCATTAGGTGATTTTCAAAAGGCGATCACACTTGCAGCGGCTGGTGCTCAAGATCTCGATCGGCATGTAGGAGCAGTTTATGTTTGCAAAACTTTCCCATCCGAGCAACCGGATTACCTTGACTATTCCTTTCATATGAAAGGTGAAGATGGAATAAGTCCGGGTATAGTGGAAAAACGCGAAGCCGAAAACTGGCTTCAAGGCATAAAATCTGTGGTTGAGACGCTTGTCGAAGCCCAGAAGTAAAAAACAGACAGCCGGTGCGCAAGCACTGGCTGTTTTTTTGTGTCTGTTACTAGTTTTCATGTAGGATAAAGGGTGACAGGTGAATCGCCGCCCGCTAAAACTCCCGCATGACGGAAATCCTTACTAAAGACGCCGCAACGCCTGCGATGCAGCAATATTTTGCGCTCAAAGCCGAGCATAAAGATGTGCTGCTTTTTTACCGCATGGGGGATTTCTACGAGCTGTTTTTTGAGGACGCTATCGAAGCGGCGCCGATTCTTGATGTCGCGCTCACGCGTCGTGGCCAGCACAAAGGCGAAGATATTCCTATGTGCGGTGTGCCGTATCATAGCGTGGAACCCTATATCGCACGGCTGCTTTCCGCCGGTAAGCGTGTTGCGATTTGCGAGCAGATGGAAACGCCGGAACAGGCCAAAAAGCGTGGGCATAAATCGGTCGTGCGGCGCGAAGTCGTGCGCGTGATGACGCCGGGCACCGTCACAGAAGAAGCGCTGCTGGATGCTACCGCGACTTCGTATATTTTGGCGATTGCGCGCGTCAAAAAAGATTATGCGCTGGCCTGGGCGGATATTACGAGCGGTGCATTTCATGTGGCGCCAACATCACCTGAAGGTCTCGCGGCGGATTTATACCGCCTTCAGCCTAAGGAAATATTGGTGCCGGAAGGGTTGCTTGGCGATAAATTATTATGGGAAATTCTTAAGCCGCTTAAGGCTAAGCTTTATCCCCATGTGGATAGTTATTTTTCGCCGGAAAAAGGCGGGCGGGTTTGCCAGCGGTTTTATGAAGTCGCAAATCTTGAAAGCTGGGGTGCGCTAACCTCTCAAGAAATCGCCGCGGCAGGTGCGGTGATTGATTATATTGAAACAACGCAGCGCGGCCAGAAGCCGCGTATGCAAGTCCCGGTGCGTATGCTTGCATCGCATTTTATGATGATGGATGCCGCCACGCGCCGTAATCTGGAAATCACGCAGGCGCTTTCCGGCGGCGTGCGCGGCAGCTTATTTTCCATACTCAATCAAACCCGTACTTCGGCGGGCACGCGGTTACTGGGGCACATATTGCATACTCCGCTTATCGATGCGCATGCGATTAATCAGCGGCTGGATGCGGTGGGATATTTTGTGCACAACGAAGCGATGCGGCAAAGCCTGCGCGACCATCTGGCAATGGTGCCAGATATCGAGCGCATTTGTTCGCGGCTTTACATGCGGCGCGGCGGCCCACGGGACTTAGTGGCGTTGCGCCAAGGGCTTTATCATGCGCGTGAGATTGCAGGACTTTTTGCATTTTCTGGTATGGAACTGCCTCCGGTGATTACACGCTGGCTTTCTGAGCTGTGTGCGCAAGATGCGCTGATTCAGCTTTTGGTCACTGCGCTCAATGATATCGTGCCATTGGCCGCGCGCGATGGTGGATTTATTCGCGAAGGTTATGACGCCACGCTCGATCAATACCGGCATTTATGCAGTCATGCTGAGGCGGCAAAATTAGAGCTGCGTGATAGGCTTCGCCGGGAAACGGGTATCACCACACTGAAGATCGGCGAGAATAATATCCTCGGGTTGTACATCGAAGTCACGAGCCAGCATCTGGCAAAAATTCCGGAAGGATTTGTACACCGGCAAACTATGGCCGGCGCGGTGCGGTATCGCACGGAAGAACTACGCGAACTGGAAACAAAACTGATTCAGGCAAAGGAGCGTAGCCTGACGTTAGAGCTTCAGCTTTTTGAAGCCTTGATTGGTGAAGTGATTACCCAAATTGACCCGCTTATCCGTACGGCGCAGGCACTGGCCCAGCTGGATGTGTGGTGTGCATTTGCCGAGGTGGCTGTACGGCGTAAATATGTGCGGCCAGTTATCAGTGAAGAAGTGGTGCTACGCATTGAAAAAGGGCGCCACCCGGTGGTGGAAGCATTATCCGAAGCAAGCTTTGTCCCCAATGATTCGCAGCTGGAACCGGGCCGTCGCCTTTGGCTAATGACCGGGCCGAATATGGGCGGTAAAAGCACTTTTCTCCGGCAAAATGCGTTGCTTGTTCTCATGGCACAGTGCGGCAGTTTTGTGCCGGCTGAAAAAGCCGAAATCGGTATTGTGGACAGGCTTTTTAGCCGTGTCGGCGCGGCGGATGACATTGCGCGGGGGCAATCTACGTTTATGGTGGAGATGGTCGAAACAGCGGCCATTTTGAATCAGGCGACGCCGCGTTCTCTCGTGATTTTAGATGAAATAGGACGCGGAACAGCCACGTATGATGGGCTTTCGATTGCCTGGGCGGTGGTTGAATATATGCATAATATCAACCGCAGCCGCTGCCTTTTCGCAACGCATTATCACGAGCTCACAGCCCTCGCCACGACGTTGCCGGATTTGGCGAATTATACGGTGCGGGTTAAAGAATGGCAGGAGGATATCGTGTTCCTGCACGAGGTGGTGCCGGGTGCCGCTGACCGGTCCTACGGGATTCATGTGGCCAAGCTGGCGGGCTTGCCGCAACCGGTGGTTGTGGGCGCAAAGCGTATTCTTACAACCATCGAGCAGCGTAATTCGACCCAGGTTTTTGCGGATCTGGTTAACGATATTCCTTTATTCAACACTAAGAATAACTCGCAAAATCCGGCAAATACTTCAGTCTCGGACGATAGAAAATCTATTAAATATCAAGAGATTATTGAAGGTTTGATGGGTGCGAATCCAGACACCTTATCCCCCAAAGAGGCCCTAGATTTAGTTTATAAACTCAAGGCCATATTAACGAATTGTTAACCAGTTTTTGTTACGATCCTCTATAGGTGGTATCACGTCAGGTAGGGGTAGTTCTTATGCATCATTCCGCAATGCCAGTTACGTCTGTTTTTACACGACAACGGGTTTATTTTATGGTTGGTCTTATGACGGGCCTTTGTTTTCTGTGGCTTTTGCTAACAGAAAAGACGCTCGCGGCGGAGGCAAAAAAAGATGGTTTGGATATTGAACAATCAAACACCAAGCCTTTCAAGACCAGAAAAATATCTATTATGAGCGGCACGGGCTTTTTTGTGAGCAAGGAAGGTTACTTGATAACCAATGAGCACGTGGTGCGTAAATGCAAATATGTCAATATTAAGGGGCCGGTGAAACTTGCCAAAGCGGAAGTGGTGTCTTTGGATCCCAGCCAGGATTTGGCGCTGCTGAAAACTGATATTCAGCCGCCGTCTGTTGCTGTCCTGCGCCGCGACAACCAATATGAGAAAGGCCAGCCGGTGACGGTGTTCGGCTATCCTCTTGAAGCAGGCGCGCGTGGCCAATATGTGATGCGCGTATCCGAGATTGTGGATACGGTCGGACCTTCCGGTGAGAATAATTGGGTGCAATTCCAGGATTCGGTGAAGCAAGGCAATAGCGGCGGGCCGCTTTTGGATGGTACGGGCAACGTCGTAGGTGTGGTGCGTGGCAAAGCGCGCTTTTATGAATTTGTGATTGATCCCAGTAAATCAGAATCAGAACAGTTGGAATCGCGCGGGCCGGTGAAAACCTCGGATATCGCGATTAATCTCTCGATGCTTAAGAAATTCCTGGCGCGTAATTACGTGGTGTTTAATGAAACATGGCATACGAATTACCAGGAATCGCCTAAGGCTTTAGAGAATAAAGTCAAATCGTTTGTAGTGAACGTTCACTGCGTTCTTTAACCTCGCTCAAATAGAAAACGCTTCGCATTCGCAAGAAAAAGCGCTATAGACACTTTCAGGCGATAGTGCCTGAAATGATGTGGGGGCGTGCATGCATTTTGTTTTAGCTGCGTATGCGATAACGCTCGTGGTATTAGCTCTTCTTGTAGGTTCTGTCTGGCGGCAACACCGTGCCACCATGCGCCGTTTAAGCCGTTTGCTGGATGATGAATCTGGTCGAACCGCTTCGGTACGGGTGATTCAAGGCGAGTTTAAGCATACCACGCTGGCGGATAGCCAGAAAAAGCGCGCCGCGTAGTTAGCGGCTGTTTTGTTTTTTTATCTGCTTGGGGCGCAAGCGTTGCTTGTGCATGAAGGGCCCTTTGATTCTGGCACTAATTTAGGCTAGAAGAAGTGCCGGGATGTTTTTACGTATTTTCAAAAAGCCTAAGTGGAACCGACTTTTTTATATCAGCGCGGCCCTGATTTCTGCGATGATCGGCCTGGGTTTGCTGCTTTATTCCTTTCAAAATAATCTGGTGTTTTTCTACACACCGAGCCAGCTTGCCAGTAATCCGCAAGCGGCTGCGCGTATTGCCGAAGGTAAAACCATACGGCTTGGTGGCATGGTGGAAAAAGGAACATTGGTGAAATTCCCCGACGCCGTAACCATCGAATTTATTGTGACGGATTATCTCGATAATGTGAAAGTGCGCTATCGCGGCATTGTGCCAGCTTTGTTTGCCGAGAATCAGGGCGTGGTGGCAGAGGGTGTGTTGCGTGACGGTATCTTTGAAGCGAGTCAGATACTCGCTAAGCACGATGAAAATTATATGCCTCCGGAAGTGGCGCAGCAGCTTAAAGCATCTGGAAAATGGGATGAGGTGGTGAAGCGTAAAGACTTCCCCTTCAAACACTAATGCCCGCTGATATTGCCGCTTTTATTGTATGGATGGCTGCCGGCCTTTACGGCATGCAGGCTTTTTTTGGTTTTACCAAACGCGATAGCGAAAAGGGCTGGCCGCAAGCAGCGTGTATCATGGCTTTTCTATGCGTCACGGTGGGTTTTTTTGCCTTAATACATGCGTTTTCGGTTTCGGATTTTAACTGGCGCATGGTGGCGGAATATTCCCATCAGGCGAAACCGCGTTTTTTTAAAATCGCAGGTGCGTGGGGCAATCACGAAGGCTCGATGCTTTTGTTTATCTGGCTTCTTGCCGTGGCGGGGATAGTTTTAATTGCAACGCGCGCGTCTCGCGTTACGCTGGGTGTACACGGAGTGCTTACGCTCGCGTTTTCTTTGATGCTGTTGCTAACGGCTAGTCCATTTGAGGTTTTGCTATTACCGCCGCTGGAAGGTTTGGGGTTAAATCCCTTGCTTCAGGATGTCGCGCTCGCGATTCATCCGCCGTTGCTCTATTTAGGGTATGTAGGATTCGCATTGCCATTCTGTTCCGTAACTGCCGCACTGATTGGCGGTAAAATCGACCGCCGCTGGGCCGAGCGTGAATTGCAATTTGTGCGGCCCGCCTGGGCGTTTTTAACCATTGGAATTGCGCTTGGAAGTTGGTGGGCGTACCGCGAATTGGGTTGGGGCGGTTTCTGGTTTTGGGATCCGGTAGAAAACGCCTCGCTATTACCGTGGCTTTCTGGCACAGCACTTTTACACGCGCTCATCGTTTATCACAAACGCGGTTTGCAACAACGCTGGACCGTATTGCTAACCATTCTGACCTTTGGTTTTTCACTGCTCGGATTTTTCCTCGTGCGCTCCGGCGTGTTGACATCGGTGCATGCGTTTGCGAGTGATCCCGCCCGTGGGCTAGGTATTTTGATGATTCTTACTTTTGCAGTGGGTGTGCCGCTCCTTTTATACGGCAAGCGCGCTGCCGCATGGAAAGCGGCCCCGGTAAAGTTTCATTATTTCTCGCGCGAAACGCTGTTGTTCATCAATACGATTGTACTCATGGTGCTGTTATTTACCGTAGCGCTTGGCACGCTTTATCCCTTGGTGATGCAATGGTTGGGATTTGCGTTAGTTGCGGTCGGCCCCGATTTTTTTGCGCAAACGGTGGGCCCTTTAAGTTGGTTTTTACTTCCCGCTGCAGCGTTAGGCGGGTGGCTGAAGTGGGGAAAAGATGCGCCGCGCCGCGTGGGTGTGAAGGCGTTGATAAGCGTGGTAGCGGTGCTGATCGCGCTATTGCTGCTTCTTGAAAATACCCAGCCTATTTCTTCCATCTTTTTATTAGCGGTGGGTTTATTGCTCGTGTTTTCTGTCTGTGCCGATGACAAAATCGGCTGGCGCGCGAAACTTCCGATGTGGCTCGCGCATGCAGGGCTTGGTATTATGGCGATTGCGGTTGCAAGTTATGCGATTGGTAGTGTGTCAAAAGAAGTGATGCTCAAAATTGGCGACACGGAAACTATAGCCGATTACCGTATCACTCTGGTTTCGGTAACGCCGGTGAAAGGCGAAAACTATCTAGCGTATCGTGCGGAGCTGAAAGTGGCAAATGAAACACGCCAATTCTATCTGCATCCCGAACGCAGGCTTTATCCTGTGGAGGATCAGCGCACAAGTGAGGCGGCGATCGACAGCGGCTGGTTTGGCGATGTTTATAGCGTGATGAGTGATCCTGATTTGCCTTCGCAGCGCTTTCATTTGCGGCTCTATTATCGTCCCGCAATGCGAATCCTATGGCTTGGCGTGATGTTGATGGTGGTGGGCGGCTTTGCCGCTTTCATGATGCAGTGGAGACGAAAATGAAACAGGCAAGTTGGTTGAGTTTTCTGCCTTTCGCGCTTTTCTTAATCTTGGCTATCGCGCTTTTGGTGCGCTTATGGAGCGGGCAAAATTCTGTTCGCTCGCGTGAAGGATACAGTATCGAATCTATCGCGCTTGTCGGTGTCGATGGAAAAAAAATAACGCTGCCTAATCCGCAGCAAAAAGTGATCGTCAATTTTTTTGCCTCTTGGTGTGTTGCGTGTATTGCCGAACATGAGCAGCTTAAAACATTGCAGAAAGCTGGAACTCCAGTGATAGGCATTGCTTGGCATGACGCTGAGAACGATACAAAAAATTTTCTAAAAACACATGGCAATCCATACACACAGGTGGTGTTGGATCAGGAGGGACGCGCGGGTGTGCATTTAGGCATTACAGGCATACCGGAAACATTCGTACTGCGTGAAGATGGAAAAATTATCTACCATTTCGCCGGCGCGTTAACCGAAGAGCAGGTGCAAAATATGCTGGAGAAAATCGCGCGATGAAATGGTTTTGTTTCCTACTGTTATTTTTTGCGGGCAATACTTTTGCCCAAACGCAGGAAGAAAAAGCCCAACAGATTTTTCATGAGTTGCGCTGTATGGTGTGCCAGGGTCAGTCGATTGCGGAATCGGATGCCAAGCTTGCCGTGGATATGCGGGTGTATGTGCGGCGCGCGGTAGAAGAAGGCAAAACACGGGAAGAAATTCTCGAATATTTGCGTGCGCGTTACGGGGATACGGTACAGCTTTCAGCGCAGCCGCAAGGTTTCTCGCGGCTGGTGTGGATAGCGCCTTTTGCGTTATTAATCAGCTGGTTAGCTTACAGTTTTTGGCGGATAAAAAAACTTAAGCGCCGTCGATAATTTTGCTATAGTTAAAATAGGACGTACAGCATGCCAAAAAAGTGGCTCGATATTCCAGCGAGAAAAGGCGAAGGTTATCTAACCGGGCAACTGCTTATCGCGACGCCGCAAATTCAGTTTTCATGCTTTCACCATGCAGTTGTTTATGTGTGTGCTCACTCCGAGCAAGGCGCGATGGGGGTGATTATCAATCAGCCTTTACCTGAATATTCCATGGATCAAATTTATGAGTATCTGAAAATTGATGCCAGCGAAGTCACCGCGCAGATACCGATTCACTTCGGTGGGCCGGTGGATGGGAATCGCGGCATGGTGTTACATTCGGCGGAATATGTTTCGCCTGGGATGCTTTGCGTGGATGATAAAGTGGCGCTGAGCACGAATGTGGATGTGCTTCGTGACGCGCTGACAGGCAAAGGGCCGTCCTTTTCCATGCTGGCGTTGGGTTATGCAGGCTGGTCACCGGGCCAACTGGAGGCAGAGCTTGAAAAAAATAGCTGGATTACGGTTCCTGCAACCTACGACCTGATTTTCGGTTCGGAAAATGCCAGCAAGTGGATGCTGGCGGCGAAATCCATCGATATCGACCCTCTGCATATTTCAACCACTGCGGGTCACGCTTAGCCGAACGCGGCTTCCAGAAGATTTTGTGTATAACTATGTTTCGGACGATCGAGCACTTCGTTGCGCGTGCCGGATTCCACCACTTTTCCATGGTGCAATACCAGCACCTGATGGCTTATCGATTTGATGACGCGCAGATCATGGCTGATGAAAATATAAGCGAGCTTTTCTTTCGCCTGTAATTTTTTCAGCAGCTCGATAATTTCACACTGCACGATAATATCGAGTGAGGATGTTGGTTCATCAAGCACCAGCAACTTCGGCGAAACCGCAAGCGCGCGCGCAAGGGCGATACGCTGACGCTGACCGCCGCTAAATTGATGCGGATAGCGATCAAGCATCGATGTTTCGAGGCCCACTTTCTGCAGCATTTCTGCAGCAATATCCCGGCGGGCAAGATCATTAGCCCCGATGCGATGCGCGCGTAAACCTTCGGTGATTACGCCTTCTACGGTCATGCGTGGGTTAAGGCTTGCGAACGGATCTTGAAACACAATTTGTAAATCCCGCCGCAGCGTACGCATTTTCTCCGGTTCGAGTACGCGGATATATTTATTATCGTAAATAATGGTTCCCTTTGAAGGGATGAGGCGCAGCAGCGCCAACGCAAGCGTGGTTTTGCCAGAGCCGCTTTCGCCCACGATGCCAAGTGTTTGGCCTTCATGCACGCTAAGTTTTACATCATCGATCACGCGAATCGGATCTTGTTGCTTAAACCAGGAAGATTGCCGTGGAAATTCCACCGTAAGCATACTGCATTCAAAAATTTTCTTCGGTTTTTCAGGAAGCTTAACCGGCGCAGTGCGCGGTTCGGCACTCAGTAATTTTTTGGCGTAGGCTGTTTCCGGCTTGCTGAAAATTTGCGAAGTTGCGCCGGATTCCACCACTTCACCCTCACGCATAATCGCCACATGATGCGCTACCTTCCGCACCAGATGCAGATCGTGCGTGATGAGCAGAATCGCCATGCCGAGCTTTTCCTGAATAGATTCGAGTAGCGCAAGAATTTGCTTCTGCACGGTCACATCGAGCGCCGTGGTCGGCTCATCGGCAATCAGAATATCGGGATTATGCGCAAGCGCCATTGCGATCATAATACGTTGGCGTTGGCCACCCGAAAGTTCATGGGGATAGGCTTCCAAACGCGCATGGAGCGATTCAAGTTGTACAAGCGCGAGCAATTCTTTCACCCGCGCATTGACTGCCGCACGCGACATGGATTTATGCAGCAAAATCGCTTCGCGCAGTTGTTTGCCAATCGTATGCAAAGGGTTTAAGGAGGTCATCGGCTCCTGGAAAATCATGGCGATGCGATGGCCACGAATCGTGCGCATTTTTTCGGCTTCAAGCGAAAGGAGATTATTTTTTTCAAAAAGTATTTTGCTGTCTTTGCCGTAGCGTGCATCGCCAAGTAATTGCAGGATGGAAAGCGCGGTGACGGTTTTGCCAGAACCGCTTTCGCCCACAAGGGCCAGCGTTTTGCCGCTATAGAGCGTAAGCGATACGTTATTTAAAATATGACCACTTTTTTTGCCCGGTCGCGCAGCCGAACTATCTGGAAAATTCAGCGAGAGTTTTTCAACTTTTAGAATAGGTGTCGCACGAGCCATAGGGCTTACCCTATCAAAAATTGCTGAAGATAAAAGCGATTAGTTATCTTCCGACGCTCTCTCTCTATTTTCCTGCGTGCGGCGCTTCATCTGCGCGATGAGATCATTGATACTGCCGCTTGCCATGATAGAGCTGAATTCCGAACGTTGCGTGGTGAGAATGCTGATGCCTTCAGGAATAATATCCACCACTTTGTAACCATCGCCCGCACCGCGCAAACGGTAAGACATGCGCACGGGCGGCTCGCCCTCGCTAACGATTTCAGATTCGACAAAATATTCGCCTTTTTCTTCTGCGCGTACGTTTTTAATCATCACTTTCTGGCCGCCGTAACTGCGGAATTTCGGCACGTAACTATAAACCATGTAATCGCGGTAAGCTTGCGTGTATTTGTTACGTTCGGTGGGGGAAATGCGGTTATAGTAACGGCCCAAAACAAAACGGCCCATCCAATTCAAATCCACGGAATTGGTGAAAAGCTGCGTCATTTTTTGTTCTTTGGTTTTGTCGTTTAGTTTTTCGTTTTCGAGAATGTTGATGGTCGTTGTCGTGAGATTATTGATGAAGTTTTTGACTTCCGGAACGCCGGCAGAAGCAAAGGTAGGAAGTATCAGTAAGATCGTTAAAACAGCGCCGATAACACGAAGCATAAACTTTCCTCAAATAAGTTAGAATTCCGATACAGCCAGATAACACGGGCCGATGTTAAGAACCAATTGGATTATAGCAGATTTGAAACTTAACGCGAAGCACCGTTGCTGATTAAATCACGACGTTTTTGCGTAAAGGCGCTACGATACGCCGCATACGGATCGAGCGAGGTGTTTTCAATATCGCGCGTGATATCAAGCAGACTCTCACGGCGCTGAATACCATCCGCTACGTTCACAACAATAACGGTTGTATCTTCCAGATAATTAACCGGATCCGTAAACATATCGGCAACCAGGCCGGTCGTATCGCGGAAATTCGATGGGCCAATGATAGGAATATAGAGGAATGGGCCGGAACCTAAGCCATAAAATCCCAGCGTTTGGCCGAAATCTTCAGCGCGATAAGGCAAACCCCATTGGCTGGCGTTATCAAATACACCGCCCAGGCCAAAGGTGCTGTTAAGAACAAAGCGCCAGAAAGTGGTAAATGCCTGGTTCGCATCGCCCTGTAAGATAGCGTTTACGAAGTTAACAGGTTCGCCCAAGTTCTGGAAAAAGTTGCGTACGCGGGTGCGGGCGGGGCGGGGCGTCACAAAACGGTAGGTTTTTGCCACCGGCTGCAGCACCAAATGATCCACCACCTGCGAAAAGCGGAACAAACCGCGGTTCATGGGCTCAAGCGGGTCATATACCTGAACGACCATATCATCTTGTGAAAGCTTCTGAACCTGTGCGTGAGCGGGCATGGAAGCTAAAAATACCAGGGCAAAAAGAATAAGTGCGATGCGCATGAAAAACCTCGTTTACAAGCCACCATCATTAGTGAGAAAGATAAAAAAAGACAAGACTGTTGCCGGAAAAGCTATTGTTTTGAAAAGCGATAAAAAAAGAGTATTGAGAACTGTTGCAGGAAAGCAACAAACCGGCCTTGTGACCGCAGGGCTGCGGAGAATATTTTACTATTAGGCGCAATCGCCTAAACTAAAGGTTCTATGGAAAGTTTACCGTATATCGCAGACCTACCTTCGCTTGCAAAAGCAAGGATTTCCTTCGAGTTTTTCCCGCCGAAAACCCCCGAAATGGAGGGGGTGCTCTGGCAGGCGGTGGAGGGGCTTCAAGCGCACAAGCCTGATTTTGTTTCGGTGACCTATGGCGCGGGGGGCTCTACGCGGGAAAGAACACGCCAAACGCTTGCACGTATCCTTAAGGAAACTAGCCTCAAACCCGCCGCGCATTTGACATGCGTCAATGCCACGCGGGAAGAGATAGACGCGGTAGCGCGGGATTATTGGCAGCTAGGCGTGCGGCATATTGTCGCGCTGCGCGGCGATGTACCCGGTGGCCAAAAGCCCTATGTGCCCTATGCGGGCGGCTATGCTTATGCCAACGATTTGGTCGCAGGGCTTAAAAACGTGGCGGATTTTGAAATGAGTGTAGCGGCATACCCAGAAGGGCACCCGGAGGCGGTCAGTTCAGAAGCGGATCTCGATTATCTGAAACGCAAGATAGACGCAGGCGCCACGCGCGCGATCACGCAATATTTCTTTGAAAGCGATATGTATTTCCGTTTTCTAGAGCGTGCGCGCAAAAAAGGTATTCGTGTGCCTATCGTTCCTGGAATTGTGCCCATACATAGTTATAAGCAAATCGCACGCTTCAGCGCGATGTGCGGTGCAAGTATTCCAGAGAAGGTGCGCGCAGCGCTTGAGCCGCATGAGGAAAATCCGGCGGCGATGCGAGCGGCTGCGTATAAGATCGCGGCGGAGATGATTCGCGATTTGGCTAAAGGCGGCGCGACAGAATTCCATTTTTATACATTAAACCGTGGCGACCTCACCTCCGCTTTGTGTAAGGCGATGGGACGCTAATATGCTGAATCGCATTTTCGATTTTTTTACCAATATCGCCAAATGGATACTCTCCGGCCTTTTGATACTGACTGTCATTGCCGGTGGTATCGCGTTTTATGCTTTTTCGATTGATTGGAATAAGGAAGCCGATGCGCTGGTAAAACAGATAAGCCATTCGCTGGGGCGGGAGATGATTATACGCGGCGGCGTCAAGTTGGAATTCAAACCGTTCCCGCAGGTCGTAGTGGAAGATGTGGTGGTGCATAATATCAGCGGTGCATCGCAGGAATTTTTCTTCACCGCGGAACGTGTGATCGCCGAACCCTCGCTCCTTTCTTTCATAGGCGGAGATGCCAGTAGCAGCCGCGTAAAAATTGTGCGCGGAAAACTTTATCTCGAATGGCTTAAAGATGGCCGTCAAAATTGGCGTTTAGACGGTACGGCTGCACAGGCGGGAAGCGGCGCACCCATGCCCTCCATTGTGTTTTCGGATGTCGAAACCTATTTCTTGCATCAGCAAAGCGGCTATGCGCAAAAACTTGGTTATCTGGATGGCAATCTGGATGTTGGCGGGCCGGATGGTCCTTACCGTATCGACGCTTCGTTGCGTGGTGACGGTGTGACAACGGGTGTCAAAGCGCGCATCGGCAATCTGAAAGAAAGTACGCCGGAATTTGAATTGGCGCTTATGCCGGGTGCGTCGGAGTTAGTAGTAAGTGGTAAATTACAACGCGCCAACGCCTATGCTTTCAGCGGCAAATTTGAAGCGCATCTTGATCCTTCCTTGCTGCCTTTTGCGGAAGCGCTGGGACTGAGCTCAAGTATTGGTCAAGCTTTCGCACCGAAGGACGCCCAGGCAGGCGATACACGAATTTTCATGACCAGTATTGCCAGTTTTTCACAATCAACGCTGAAATTAAACGATCTCACCATGCACGCCGACGCGGTGAAAGGCATTGGTGAAATGACCCTTACTTTTGCTGAAAAGCCGAAATTGGATGTGAATATCGTACTTGAGAAATTGGATCTGGATCGGGAAGGCTTGCTGGCGGAAGGCGCAGAAACATTTCGCGCGGATAATTTTGTTGAAGGAAATGTTGCGCCTGAAAATTATCGCCGCGGTGCCGTCGGTTTTGGTAAATATTACGATATCGATTTGCTGAATGAGGCGGAAGTAGAAATCAATATTTCTGCGGCAGAAGTGCAGTTTCGTAAAGAAGCGATTCGCAACATACGTTTGAATTTACGCAGCACAGGCAATGGGCAATTACAGGCGCGTAATGTATCAGCCGCTTTGCCGGGCGAAACGCAATTAAGCATGAGTGGCGTGATCACGGACGATGGTTCGGTACAAGCGCTGCCACTAAAATTCCAGGGCGCTTTTGGACTTGAGGGCCGCGATTTACTCACTTTCCTGACATGGCTGAAAGTGGATTTGCCGCCTATTACACCGGGCCGCCTTAAAATTTTCTCCGTGTCGAATAACCTCACCATTTCCTCGCGGGAACTTTATTTTGAGGGCCTTGTAGCGAAAGTGGATAACACCACGATTCAGGGCGGAAAATTTGTGGTGAAACGCACCGGCGATGAAAGTTCCACATTGACGCTGACGCTCGATGAATTGGATCTGGATGAATATATACCGGAAATGAGCAACCTGCTTGCTGATCCGGATCGCGATGCAGGAAATCCGATTTATAAACTGAATGAGCCTTTGAAGAAATTTGATTTGCTGCGCTCGGTGGAAGGTGCATTCGGCTCCCTCGATTTTTCAATTACCGTGCGCGATCTTACCTATCATGGGCAGCATTTTTCACAGGCGTCAGCCTTTATTCGTTTTGGTTCCGGCCTGATGAGCTTAGAGGAGATGACGCTGGAATCGCCTGGCATTTCGCTTTCTGGAACGGTGAAAATTGATGCGACCAATCTGCGGCCCTATCTGGCGTTTGATCTGAATTTTAAACATTTGGATATTGATCAATTTCCGAAACTGAAAATTTTCCGCACCGGTGAAACGGCAAAGGCGCCCGCTATGGCTGCGGAGCAGCCCATGTCGCCGCGCTGGTCGCAGGAAATATTTTCAACCAGCCCGCTCAAATATTACGACGGCAAGCTGCGCGCTTATTTTGGCAAATTGCATTATGCCGATATGGATATGAGCGATGTGAATATGGATATCGAACTTAATCGCCAGCAGTTGCTTATTAAAAAAATTCGTGGCCAGATTTTTGATGGAAAATTTGAAATAAGTCAGGCGGTGATGAGCATCGCCGATGTTCCGGCCGGCAGCGCTTACCTGAGTTTCGTAAACGTGGATACGGGTCAATTTTTGAAGCGCCTTATGGGCGCGACGCGTCTGGAAGGGCGCGTAAGTTTGAATGCGTTTGTCAGTTCCGTGGGGAATACCGTGCGCGATGTGATCGCGCAATCGCAAGGTAGTGGCAGCATTCGTGCGCGCCCAGTGCAAACCAAAGGTTTTGATTTGCCGTCGCTCACTAACGAGCTTATCAAGGTCAGTTCGCTTCAGGCGATGCGACAGTCGATACGCAAATATGTCACCGCGGGCATGACCAGCTTTAGTGATGCGTATGGCGGCTTTCGTATTGGTCAGGGCGTGTTTGGTTTTGATAATTTTTTAATGGTGCATGGCATGTTGCCGGAAACCCGTGTGCAGGGTGTGATTAATTTTGGCACATGGGAATATAATATTCGCAGTGATTACGCCTTGCCGCTGGATAATTCGATGACGCAGCAAGTGAAAGTGAAAGAAATCAGCGAGCGCACACGTTTGCCCATCGTTCAAAGTATCACCGGCTCTATCGATGCGCCTGAGGAAAAGTGGGATACGAAAAAAGTGGAAGATTTGTGGGAGCGGCGTTTTTACCGCCGTTAAAGCAATGCCTTTATGCGACGCCAATCGCGTTAAGATAGGCGTGTTCTAAACCTTTTTTGCCCTTTTCAAATTTCTTTTTGAAGCCAGCGGGCGTGCCGGTAAAAATAATTTTACCATCATGCAATACGGCGATGTTGTTACAAATCTCTTCAATATCGACCAAGATATGCGAGGTGAAAAAAATCGTATGGCCTTGTTTAGCGTAATCGAGCAACACACGCTTGAGCTGAATGCGCGCTAGCGGGTCAAGGCCGCTCATCGGTTCATCAAGACTCAGCAGCGGCGCACCGGTAAGCAGCGTGCCGATGAGGCCAAGCTTTTGGCTCATGCCTTTTGAATATTTGGTGATTTTATGCTTGAGCACTTCGGGGCGCAGCGCAAGACGCGTAGCGTAGTCTTCGGCTTTTTTCATATCGAGCTTTTTGCCGTAATAAGAAACGGTGAGGCCCAAAAATTCTTTTCCCTTGAGATGAATGGAGGGTTGAAATTTTTCCGGCAAATAAGCGATATTTTTGCGCACACGCGCGAGCTGATTTTTTTCGCCGAAGAGTTCGATCTCGCCGCTGTCCCGCTCCAGTAAATCGAGAATAATTTTGATAAGCGTGGTTTTGCCCATGCCGTTCAGGCCCACGAAACCATAAATATCGCCCGGGTTTACGCTGAGCGAAACTTTGCTAAGCACCGGCTTTTCCGTGAAACTTTTGCTGATATTTAAAACTTTAAGCGGCGTATTTTTTGTCATGAAAATTTACCGGGTTAAAAATTGCCCGCTGGCGGCATCGCCGGCGGCGCGAGGTTAGGGGTAGGAGCAGGTGTTGCAGGCATATTTGGAACGGGCGGAAGCGGTGTCACCGGCGGTAGCGCGGTTGTCGCGGGCATGCCTGCTGGCGTTGCCACGCGTGCTGCGGCAGGGGCGGCTGCGGGAACGCCGATCGATGCCGGGCTTCCCGCGCCCGGCTGAGCGGGCAGACTCGTTGCAGGAAGTTGCATTGGCTCGCCGACGCCAAGCGTATTCGGTCCGGTATTGGGTGCGGTAGTGAGTTGCGGCTGGCCGTTGGTGACTTGTTGCAGGAACGTGCTCTTATGACGGCCTTCTGCGATACGCATGGTGCGCGAAACAAACGTTTGGTGCGGGCTTAATATAAAGCGCACGAATTGTTTGGTTTCATCCACGAAAATATCACCGGCGGGAGATTTATAGGCCCATTTACCATAGGCTTTGCGCTGTTTGGTAGGGATGGAGGGAACTTTTTCTGCCCAGCCCGGCGAGATAAAATCGATATCAGCCGTTTCCCAAATAAACTCAACTTTGTCCGCCTTAATGCGGCTGATCTCGAGTTTTGGAAATTTCGCGCCGGCGCGAATACGGCGGTTGTTAAGCCAGATAGTCCAGTTTTTTGGTGAATTATATAACACGGAATTAAGGTAGAACGCGGGTGCGACGCTCGGCGTTACCACTTCAATACCCACTTCGCCTTGCGAAGCACTGAAAGGAAGTTGCTTTTTAACGGCTTCATACAATGCGGTGAGATCTTCGTCGCGGAACATGACCGAACCCTGCCACGGCAAGGCTTCGAAATTGCTGCCGTTAAACGCCAAATTATTGGCGAAGCGTATTTTCAAATCTTCAAACGAAGGTACGCTGGAAGGAAGCTGACGAATATCCACATTCGGCACAATATCTTTAGGCAGATTTTGCAAAATGGGATTTTTTGTGGGGGGCGTCTGCGCAAAAACCTGCGTTACAAAAAGACTAATAAAAACGAAGAGTGCGAAACGTATCATCGGCGCGCCTCTTCTTTTAAGGTGACCCAGTTCATCACCAGTTCGACTTTCACAAGCGCCGGCGTTTGCTGATTTTGTACCTGTTGGAATGTGGCGGCGGTAATTTCCGCTGTTTTTGTCATTTTCAGCGACTGAAGATTGATAAAGCCAGGCATGACTTGCTGGAAGGAATCAATGAAAGAAAGCACCATTTCATCGGTCATGGCGTCAAATTTCATTTCCAAACTACCCGAGTAAGAAGAGACGGTACGGCTGGTAAATGCAGGCCCCAATTTTACCCCCTGCTTCAGCACAACCTGTACATTCTGCAAGCGGTAGCGCCGCGATAAATCAGTGATAATCGGGCGCAACGTTTCCGAGCGTAAGGTCGTTTCTTCGAGATCATACGCCAATTTATTTTGCGGGATTTTGTCGTAGGTTTCGAAAGCTTCCAGAAACTGCTTATTTTCCGCTTCAAGTGTGGTGATGCGGTTTTGCGCCAGCTGCACCTCGCGTTTGGTTTTTGCCTCCGTTTCGCGCATCTCGTTGCGAATGGAAAGGATGTAAAAAAGTATGCCGCCCAACACCAGCACCACACCCAAGGCGATGCCCAAATCACGAATCAGCGTTTTTTTGATTTGTTGAATGCGCATGGTTAATGAGGTTTCACAGGTGTTGTTGCAGGGGCTATTGGAACCGTTGGCGCGAGGGGTGCTGTCGGTGCGCCAATTTCCGGCGTAGTTTTAATTGCAGGCTCAGGCGAAGGTAAGGGCAGTGGGCCGTTAATGGTTACCGTAACTTTGTTGACTTGGTTTGGCTCGGGCGCTTTTGCGGTATCGATGCTCAACTCAATATTGGCGCGGTTTGCAAAGCCAGAAAATACAATCTCCTGTTCGGGAAATTGGTTTTTGAAGCTGCGCTCAATCTGCTGATTTTCAAAAATCTGTTCCTCAATGCGCAGGGGTGCATTGTAATAATCCATGGCAATATTGGCGCGAATTTCGGGCGCTTTCAGCGTTGCGTTTTGTAAGGCGGAAACGATTTGCACATTCGCATCGCGCACCCAAAGTTTTTCACCTTTTACTCCACCGAGCATGCTGAAAAACTCCAGCGGATTTACCTGTGTTTTTTCGAGGCTGCTCATCACCTGAATGAGGCCAAGCACCACCTGACCGCGTTCCGCATTGGCCGCATGTTTCTGCTCAACTTCCGCCTGTGTGCGTTTGGCTTCCGCGAGCTGGGATTTAGCGCGGTTCAGCGCCACTTGCAGCGCGGAAATATCTGTATAAAGCAGAATGCCGTAAACAATGGCGGCGGGCACGGCCACAATGGCGATAGCCCGAGCGGCCAGCGAGAGGAAAAAATATTGGTTAACTTGTTGAATAACGGGGGTAGCGAATTTGATAACCGCTTTATTGGCTTTGATGAAATGTGCGGCAAGTACAACATCGGCAAAACGATCTTTTTCCTGCGCAGAGCCCGCAAGGCCTAACATTCCGGCAACTTCGAAAGGCGTAAGCACGGTCGCGCGGCGTTCCGCGAGCTTCGCGGTTTCCAATTCTTTTTTCACTTCCGCGCTGGTGATGATGTAAATATCCAGCGTCTCTTGCGGATTGAATTCGAACCGGCGAATGAATTCCATCGTGTTGATGGTTTCCTGTTCAATGTTTCCGGCGATTACGGCTGGTGCGTTGCCACCCACAGGTTGCGCGATACGTGTGAATACCAGTTTGCCATCTTTGAAAACCGTTTGGCGAAAACCGCCAACTTTGTTGTGCGTGACAAGCAGTTCCCAACGGCTTTTCGTGCCATTGCCGGATTTCATACTGCCACGCAGTGATTTTACAAAAGATTCCGTTTCAATAGGCAGCGAATGAATGCTTGCCAGGCGGTTTGGCAAATCCTTGAACGCATCCAACCATTCCGCGAAGGGACCTTCGTTACGTATGGAGATGAAGGTGTAATTCCAATCTTTGCGGCCCGTTTTATTGCGGCTAATCTGGCGCGCGGTGGAAATATCTTTTTCCCCGAATTCTTTTTTCAGGCGGCGGCGCACCATGTCACCGATTGTCAGCGAGCTAACCGGCGGCAAGACTTGTTGGTTAAAAGTTTGATCGACCGTATCCGCGAGCAGATACACGCTCGCCTGGGGGTCCGACATAATGACTTTTTTGAATTCGTCATTACTGGGCGAGGCATAGAAGTAACGACCGGCGATTGCCTTGCCGTCCCAATAGACGACGACAGCGCCTTCGTCCCCTACGTTAATTACGAATTTGCGCGATTTCAGCCCGATATTTGCCATACGTGCTAGCTACACCCACCTCATCCGTCACGTACCATAGTATAGCACGTGGGATTCGAAAAGGAATTTTCGCGAGGTCCTGCAGATATTCATTTCACCTTTTTTCATTTGCAGCCGAAAAGACAGAGTGCAAGGAAAAAGCTGCGTGGAATAGCCGCGCATATTTCCAAGGCTTTTAACGTAGCAATCCGTCTTTTCGGCCAAACCCAGAGGGCGGTGCAGATATGTTCGCCCGCGTCGTTGAACCGCTTGTTCGTAGGCCCCACTACGCTCTGCACGGTTCGCCTAGCGGACGGACATATCTGCATACCGCGAAAAAGGCGAAATGAATGTCTGCAGGACCTAAAATTTAATCTTTTCGAAGCTTGCGTAGAGCGGGCCGAATACGGCAACGATAATCCAAAACATAATGCCGCCCAAAACCACTGTCATGGTCGGCTGAATCATTTCCACCATGGCATCCACGGCATCATTGACTTCGCGGTCATAAAAGAAGCTGATATTTTCCAGGGCGTTCTGCATTTCGCCCGAATCTTCGCCCACTTTAAACATGCGAATCACCAGGTTTGGAAACTGGTTGGAGATCCGCAGCGCGTCGGTTAGCTGATTACCTTCAGAAACGGCTTGTTTCGCAAGGAAAATTGCCTCTTTCACGACACGGTTATGCACCACGCGTTCCGAGGTTTCCATACATTCGATCATGTCGATACCGCTAACGAAAGTCACCATGAAGAATTGTGAAAACCGCGATAGCTCAATTTTACGCATCACTTCGCCAATTTTGGGAATTTTCAATACGATGGCATCCATATTGTATGCAAAGTCATCGCTGACACGGTAAAGGAACGTGACCAAAATAAACAACGCGATGGGAACGCCGAACATCAAATACCAATAATTCACAAACGCATCCGAAACCGCAATTAGCCAGATGGTGTAGAAAGGTAGATCGAAGCCCTGGTTTTTAAGGAAGTCCGACATTTTCGGCACGACAAACATCATCATCAGCGAGATTACGCCCGAGAGAATGAAAATAAGAATGATGGGGTAACGCGTGGCTTTTTTAACCTTACGCTTCAAATCTTCCTGCCATTTAAGGTGGTGCGCGAGGTGGCCGAAGGAAGCGGCCATATCACCCGTGCGCTCGCCAGCGGCAATAAGCCCCACGAATGTATCGTCAAAGACGCGCGGATGTTCGCCCAGCGCTTCCGATAAAAGTTTACCGCCTTTGAGCGATTCATGGATTTTGCCCATGACATCCTGCATTTTCATATTATCGCTGGTGTCGCGCATGTCAGCAACCGCATCGAGAATCGGCACGCCCGCCTTTTCCAACTGTTCCATATGAATACAGAACATAATGAGTTCTTTAGGCTTGATGCGGCCCAGGAAGGGCAGCATGGTTTTCTGCTTCACTTCCTTGAAGTTTAATAAATCGAGCCCGAGCTTGGCAATTTTGGTTTCCAATTCAATCGGGTTATCGGCCGTCATCGTGCCTTTAATTTTAGACCCGCGCGCGTTTATGGCTTTGTATGTGTATGAGGGCATGGATGAAGTAATTTTACTTCATCCCTAGCTCTTTTTCTACCGCGATGATGCGGTCGGTAAGGTCGATCGTTTCAATCAGTTCTTCCAGAGAGGTTGTGCCTTGCAGTACTTTGGCAATACCGTCTTCCATCATCGGCGTGAAACCTTGGGAAAGTGCGTAGTCCATCATATCTTTGCGCGACATATTCTTCGCAATCATATCATCAAGTTCACGGTCGATAGGCAGAAGTTCCACAATCGCCACACGGCCTTTATAACCTGTATTGTTACAACGCTCGCAGCCCACCGGATAACGCAGTTGTGGCGCATTATGCGGATCAACGCCCAGAATGCGCGATTCGTATTCCGATGCTTCGCGCGTTTCGGCGCAATCGCACAGGCGGCGGCCTAGACGCTGCGCCATACAACAAATCAATGCGCCGGAAAGCATCGCCGGTTTGATACCAATATCGATCAGACGCGGAATCGCACCGAGCGCATCGTTCGTGTGCAGCGTGGTATATACTTGGTGACCGGTCATTGCGGCACGCAGCGCCATCTGCGCCGATTCTTCGTCACGCACCTCACCGACCAGGATGATATCCGGGTCTTGACGCATAATCGATTTAATACCCGAGCCAAAATCCATCCCGTAATTCGGGTTAATTTGCGATTGGCGCACCATCGACATCTGAAATTCCACCGGGTTTTCGAGCGTCATGATGTTCACATCAATCGTATTCAGGTGGTGCAGAATCGAATAAAGCGTTGTGGTTTTACCGCTACCTGTCGGGCCGGTGATCACCACCACGCCTTCCGGGCGTTTAATCAGGTTTTTGAGCAGGCGCTCTTTTTCCGCATTGAAGCCAAGTTTATTGAGTTCAACCGTATCGGCTTTTCTATCCAAAATACGAAGTACGAAGTTTTCACCGTGAATCGTGGGTTGCGACGCCACACGGAAATCGACGTTACGGCCGAGTACGTTCATGGTGATACGACCATCCTGCGGCAAACGCGTTTCCGCGATGTTCATGCCGGAAATAATTTTGATACGTACCGCGATGGAAGGCCAATAATCTTTGTGGAAGCTGCGAATCTGCTGCAATTTACCGTCGATACGGTAACGCAGGCGCAGGAAGTTATCTTCCGGTTCGAAGTGCAAGTCCGAAGCGCCGCGCTTCACCGCGTCGGCCAGAATCGAATCCACCAAACGGACGGTCGGGTTAATATAGGCATCGCCGCTTGCCAGCGCTTTTGGATCGCGTTCGCCGGTTTCGATTTCGCGCAAAATACCATCGACCGACATTTCGTAATCGTAATACTGATCGATAATCTCAAGAATTTGCGATTCGCCGCAATAGACGGGTACAATCTTATAGTTTTTGGGGAAGATACGTTGAATCTGGTCGATCGCGAGCACGTTATAAATATCCACCATCGCGAGATAAATCGATTCACCGTCCAAAAGTACCGGCACCACTTTATGGCGTAAGCAGGTTTCTTTCGGCACCTGACGAATCAGGTTGGAATCGAGTACCGTTGATTTCGGATCGAATTTAATAACGCCGGTCGATTCGGCGAGCACTTCACCCAGCGCGCTTTCGGTGATAAAACCCATCTCCACGAGAATCGAACCCAGCATTTTGCTTTGGCTGGAATGCAAGCTGCGCTGCGTTTTGAGTGCGATTTCAAGTTGGTCTGGTGAGATAAGACCTTTTTGCACCAGTTTTTCACCGATACGTAAGGGGCGGCTTGAATCCTGTACGTCGGTGGAAACCTGGTTACGGTTTTTATTCATCATTTCTGATGCTTTGACCGTTTTTTCTTTCTGGCTTGATTTGCCGAATCTATCTTCGTCTTTTACGTTTTTATCGCGCTGCTTTTCCGCTTTCTTGCCGCCCGCTTCTTTTGCGGCCTGGCGATGGCTCTGATCCGCATAGACGATATTATCCTCATCAAATTTATAAGACGCGATATCGTGCGTTTCGTGTTCTTCGGGATTATAGGGTTCGGCTTGCGGTTTTTCCGGCTCTAGGTCTTCCGGCGCGAGGATTTCAACTTCCGGTTCCTTAGGTTTTGGTGCGTCAGTACTGCCGGACATTGGAAAACTGCTGGTGCCGAAAACAAAATCAGAACTGAAATTATCGCCCTGCGCGTGTCCGTTACTATTATTTTTTGGAGAATTAGCAGACGACGCTCCGCCTTGCGGCGCGGACGCTGGGCGTGCACCTTGGTTTTCCGGCTTATTTACGCCAGACGGTGGAATATTGTGATCAGAAATAGTCACTCCTCTAACTCCTCAGATCTTCTCCTACGCCTCTCATTAAACCCTAAAAACCTTAAGAAACTGTTAATGCAATGGAAATAGTGCAAATCAATTTAGCTTAAATTTCAGCCAGTTATTTTAGAACGGAAAAATCGGACATTGCTATGTCCGGTTTCTATTGAAATGGGGGGTAAGGGGCCCTATATTGATAGTTGAGCAATTTGCTTAAGTAATTGAATTATTTAGATTTAACAAAGGAGATGAGAATGGCTGATTTACGTAAAAGAAACCAGGCCGCTGTACGGGCCGCAACCCATGCCGATGAGGCGGTCAGTTATGACCAAGGGCTGCGCAGCTACATGCTGCGGGTGTATAATTATATGGCGGGCGGTTTGGCCGTTTCGGGGGTGATTGCATACCTCGTTGCTTCCAGCCCGGCGCTGGTGCAAACGCTGTTTGGTAACCAGATTACGGCGCTGCTGCTTGCTTTCGCGCCGATTATCTTCGTACTCACACTGTCATTTCGCATTCACAAGATGTCGCTTGCTTCGGTGCAGATGGCATTTTGGGGTTTTGCGGCGCTGATGGGCGTGAGCCTTTCGGTGTATCTGCTGGCTTATACGGGTGCGAGCGTTGTGCGCGTATTCCTGATTACAGCCGCGGCTTTCGGTGCGCTTAGCCTTTACGGCTACACGACGAAGCGCGATCTTTCCGGTATGGGTGCGTTCCTGTTTGCCGGTTTGCTCGCCATGATTGTCGCAAGCATTGTGAATATCTTCCTGAAAAGTTCAGGTTTGGAATTTGCGATGTCGATGATTGGCGTAGTGCTCGCGATCGGCCTTACGGCATACGATACCCAGCGCATCAAGCAAACCTATTACCAACTGAGCGGTGAGATGCAGGCGAAAGCCGGCATTTACGGCGCGCTGCAGCTGTACATGGATTTCATCTATCTGATGATTAACCTGCTGCGTTTGATGGGCGACCGCCGTTAGGAAATCACTATCTACTGCGAGCACTGTATTGCAGTAGCGTGATTTTAATAAAAGATAGGAGCACCCGGGTAGAAATGCCCGGGTGTTTTTTTATGCGAGGCCTATTTCACTGAGGGATTCGCGCGAATCGGCCCAATTTTCTTTGACCTTCACGAACAAAAATAAATGTGCCGGGTGGCCCAGAATCGCACCGATTTCTTTGCGCGATTGTTCGCCGATGGTTTTCAGCATCTGCCCGCCTTTGCCAACCACGATATTTTTGTGGCTATCACGGGTGACGTAAATCGTCTGGTGAATTTTCACGCTTTTACCAAGCTCTTCCCAACTATCGGTAACAACCATCAGTTCGTACGGCAATTCCTGATGCAGCGTTTCAAATAATTTTTCGCGCGTAATTTCCGCGGCCAAAAATTTCATGGGCGCGGTGGAAATCTGATCCGCCGGATAGGCCCACGGGCGCGTTGGCGCAAGCTTTACCAAATCTTCGAGCATGCTAGTTAGCCCATCTTTTTCGAGCGCGGAAATCATGTACGTGCGCTCGGCCTGCAGCATCTGATTGAGTTTTACGGAGAGGCTCAAAAGCTTCGATTTTTCGATGCGATCGATTTTATTAAGCGCATAGAATGGTTTGATTTTACGCTTGGCGACTTCGCGAATAATATGTTCGTCCTGCGGCGTGATGCCGCGCATTACATCGATAAGAATCATGCAGAAATCGGCCTGTTGCAGGCTGGACCACGCGGCTTCGACCATCGCGTGATCGAGCTTTTTGCGCGGCCGGAAAATCCCCGGCGTATCGAGTAAAACAAATTGCGTATTGTGGTGTTGTGCGATGCCGGTGATGAGGCAGCGCGTGGTTTGTACTTTTTTACTGACGATGGAAATTTTGCCGCCAACGAGCGCATTGGTCAGCGTCGATTTTCCTGCATTGGGTGCGCCGAGAATCGCGATAGTGGCGGAGCGAGTCGTATTAGCCATGGATTGTTTTTAACATAGTTTCGGCGGCTTTGCGCTCGGCCTTTTGTTTGGAAGCGCCGGTCGCGCTCACAGGCTTTACGCCTTCCACATGTACCTGCACGGTAAATTCCGGCGAATGATCCGGCCCGTTACGTTCCGTAATTTTATATTCCGGCAATGGTTTGCCGCGCTGCTGCGCCCATTCCTGCAATTCCGTTTTCGGATCATGCGGCGGGTGCGGCATATCATTGAGTAGCGGAAGCCATAACGGCAGAATAGATTTACGCACCGTGTCGAAATCCGCATCGAGATACATCGCGCCAAAAATCGCTTCGAGCGTGTTTTCTAAATTACGCACGTTGCTACGACCGCCGTTTGTTTCTTCACCGGCGGAAAGCAGTAGGAATTCGCCGAGGCCAAGATGCGTTGCGACATGGGCTAGCGCGTGGCTTTTTACGAGCGCTGCGCGGCGTTTGGCAAGCGCACCCTCCGGTTCTTCGGGAAAAGCATTGATAAGATGTTCGGTGATCACCAACTCTAACACTGCGTCACCGAGCAGCTCCAACCGTTCGTAATTTTTTTCCGCCTGCAAGCTCGGGTGTGTCAGCGCCTCTTCCAATAATGCGGTGTTCGCAAAACGATGCCCGAGCCGCGATTCCAGCTCGGCGAAGTCCAGTTTATTCGCGGATTTTTTATGCACGGCTTTCAAGAATCACCATGGCAGTGGCGTGGGGATAATCGTCGCTGACCGAAACATGGCTGACCATATGCGGAAATTTTTCTTTCGCGGCACCGTGTAGCACAAGAGAAGGTTTGCCTAGATCGTCGTGCACGGTTTCAATATCGTGGAATTTTGCAAACTGACCGATGCCGGTGCCGAGTGCTTTCGCCGCCGCTTCTTTGGTGGCAAAGCGGCGCGCGACATAGGCCGCACTCGTGGATCGCTGGCGCTCGTTTTCTGTCAGAATACGGCGCAGAAATTTATCGCCGAAACGCGCGATGGCTTTTTCGATGCGTGGAATTTGAACCAGGTCAATACCGGTGCCGATAATCATGGGCGGGCTGCTTTCATGAGTTTTTTCATATGCTTCACCGCGTCTTCTAAACCAATATAAATCGCTTCGCCAATTAAAAAATGGCCAATATTCAGTTCGACGATTTCCGGGATGGCGGCGATCGGGCCTACCGTATCGAAACTCAGGCCGTGCCCGGCGTGGCATTCCAGGCCGATTTTATGCGCGTGCTCTACACTGCGGACAATATTTTGCAGTTCTTTGTCACGTGCCCCGCCTGGCGCCGCGTGGCAGTAAGTACCGGTGTGAAATTCAACAATATCCGCACCGAGTTCTTTTGCGGCGTCTGCTTGCGCGATAACGGGGTCGATAAAAAGCGACACGCGAATGCCGGCTTTTTTTAACTTCTCGATAATGGGGCGTAACGTCGTTTTTTCACCGGCAACATTTAAGCCGCCTTCGGTGGTGCGTTCTTGTCTTTTTTCCGGCACGATGCACGCCGCATGCGGTTTCGTGCGCAGCGCAATCGCGAGCATTTCTTCGGTTGCCGCCATTTCTAGATTTAAGGGCAATGCGATCGTTTTTTTTAGCCGCGCAATATCGTCATCCGAAATATGGCGGCGATCTTCACGCAGATGCGCGGTGATACCATTCGCACCTGCTTTCGCCGCGATTTCTGCCGCGCGCACCGGGTCGGGGTGTGCACCGCCGCGCGCATTACGAATCGTGGCGACGTGATCAATATTCACGCCTAAACGCAGCGTTGTCATTAGTGGAATCTCTCTACCGAATAGATGGCGGACTTGGATCGCAGTGTCGCCATGATATTTGCCAAATGCTTGATGTCATTCACTTCCACATCAACGATGATTTCAAAAAAATCGGACGAGCGGTTGATGATTTTTAAATTATTGATATTGCCATTTTCCTTCGCGATGCAATTCGCGAGCGTGCCAAGGCTACCGGACTCATGCGAAAGCACGGCTTTCAAGCGCCCGACATAGGTATCCGCCGCGGCTTCGCCGTCCCACGAAACATTGATCCAACGCTCCGGTTCGGACGTAAATTGTTCCAGCTCGTTGCAATCGGTGGTGTGAATCGTGATGCCTTTCCCCGTATGCACAATGCCGACGATGCGATCGCCCGGCAGCGGGTGGCAGCAGCCGGCAAATTGCACGGCCATACCCGGGATAAGGCCGCGAATCGGCACCGATTTGCCATACGTAATATTTTCCACCTGCTTGGTGCCGCGCAAACGTTGTAACAACGAAAAGCGCTGCGTTTTCGATTGCGGTTTGTAATCCGGAAATACGGCGAGGATAATTTCTTGTTTGGAGATCGCGCCTTCGCCGAGTAAAGCATAGAGATCTTCGAGCGATTTTTTCTGCATTTTCGGCAGCGCATCCTCGATAATTTTTTCTTCAAACGGCAGCTGCTCGGTTTCAAATGCTTTGGCGAGAATCGATTTGCCGAGCACAACATATTCCTGCCGCTGACGCGTGCGAATGAAACGGCGAATCGCGGATTTCGCTTTGCCCGTGACCGCAAAACTTTCCCACGTTGGCGAAGGCGTTTGTGTTTTGCTGGTGATAATTTCCACCTGATCGCCGTTATTTAATTTCGTGCGCAGTGGCACGATGCGTCCGTTCACTTTTGCGCCGACGCATTGGTTGCCGAGATCGGAGTGAATCGCGTAAGCGAAATCGACCGGCGTTGCACTTTGCGGCAGCGCGACAATGCGGCCTTTCGGCGTAAAGCAGAACACCTGATCGTGATACATTTCGAGCTTGGTATTTTCGATAAATTCTTCCGGCTCGGAGGCATTCTGAATGATGTATAAAAGTTCGCGTATCCAGCGATATTGCTTACCGTCCGTATTGTAATCGCGGCCTTGTTTATAGGACCAATGCGCGGCGAGTCCCATCTCCGCGATTTCGTGCATTTCGTGCGTGCGAATTTGAATTTCGATACGCTGCTGCTCCGGGCCCATCACGATCGTATGCAGCGATTGGTAACCGTTATCTTTCGGCGTGCTGATATAATCTTTAAACGTGCCGGGAACCATATGGTATGCCGCGTGAATAAGCCCGAGCGCGAGATAACAATCCTGCGCGGATTTTACAATCACGCGAAAGGCGATGATGTCGGAAAGCTGCTCGAAACCAACATTGTATTTTTCCATTTTACGCCAGATGGAGTAGGGACGTTTTTCACGGCCGTAAATTTGAAATTCCTGCAAGCCGCCCTGATCCAGCGTATTGGTGATATGGCCGATGATGCTATCGACCATAGGCTTGCCGCTTTCGCGCAGAAAATTTAAACGGCTGACGATCGATTCATAGCCTTCCGGGCTGAGCTCTTTGAAAGAAATATCCTGCAGTTCGTCTTTGATTTTATGCATGCCGATGCGCTCGGCGAGCGGCGCATAAATCTCGAGTGTTTCCTGCGCGATGCGGGCGCGCTTTTCCTTTTTGCCGATATGGTGCAGCGTGCGCATATTGTGCAAACGATCGGCAAGTTTTACCACAAGCACGCGAATATCTTCCGAAATCGCCATCAACAATTTGCGGTAATTTTCCGCCTGATGCGCCACTTCCGTTTGGTATTCCAGACGCGTGAGTTTGGTAACGCCATCCACCAGCACGGCGATTTCTTTGCCGAATTCGCGCTCGAGATCATCGACCGTCACATCGGTATCTTCGACCGTATCATGCAAAATTGCGGTGACGATTGAGCTCGTATCCAAACCAAACTGCGCGACAATTTCCGACACGGCGACAGGATGCAAATAATAGGGCTCGCCGGAAGCGCGCTGCTGCTCACCATGATGTACGCGCGCAAACTCAATCGCTTTTTCCACCAGCGGCACATCGATTTTTTTCTCAAAGGGTTCCAACTGCGAAAGCAAGGCTTTCACAGGTTCCGGCAGAGAGGGAGCTGTAGGTTCAACCGTCGGCAAAACTTGCGCCTCCTTTTTCAAGCGCAAGCCTGATGATAGCAAAATACGCGGGAATTAGCCAATATGGCTTGCAGATTAATCTTTGGATATGATATTTTCTCCTTCGAACGAAAAGCCTGCATCGTCGCCAGCTTCGTCTTCGTCCGCGGTATCGGAAGTCATGCTCTTGATTTCTTCACCGGCTTCTTTCGCAAGCAGCGCTTCGTTCATTTGCTCATCGTTTGGCAAGGCGTCCGTATCCGCCATTTTCTGGTAAGACTGGATCAAGGATTCGCGCAGCTTATCGGCTTGCACCGATTCTTTCGCGATTTCGCGCAGTGCCAGAACCGGGTCTTTCTCGTCGTTGCGGTCGATGGTCAGGGGCAGGCCGGAAGCAATGTCCTTCGCGCGTTGTGCCGCCAGCAATACCAACTCAAAACGGCTTTCCACTTTATCCAGACAATCTTCAACTGTAACCCGTGCCATAATGTACCCCTTTAGAATGCAGATTAAGGCGGTTCTTTTAACGAGCGTTACCGGCCAAAGCAAGCTTTTTCGCGCGTCCTATTGAAATAAAAGCGGAAAAGCGCTAAGTTCAAACTATGAAAAAATTCACCATTCCGTGCGATTTTGGGGGGCAAAAAGCTCCGTTTGATGTCTATATTGGGGATCCAAAACCCGGCAATCACCCGTTGCAAAACCAGGCGGCCTGGCTTTCCAAAGAGCGGGGTGGCACCATTCCGAAAGAAGTGATGGACTCCTTCGCTAAGCTGTTGGAATTGGCAGAAAAAAACAATGTTTCGTTCGAAGATCTGTGTGTGTATGCCTTGAATGCGGCAGAAGATGCCAAAGCGCAGAAAAAGGCAACTTAACCCTCAGAATTCTTAAGAAAATTTCTCTTTCAAACTGTCATCAAACTGTAACATTCGCTCGGTAGATTTAGGGTGAAAGGGTGCGTTTAACGCACGTATATCTATGGTTGCGCAGGTTGAAAATAGTGGTCCAGCGTTAGGTCAGCAGGCCTTACTCGAGAAGATTGACGGCACGGGTCGTACCGGCGGGATGACTTATGCGCTGCAAACCAGCCGCGGGGTGGATCTTTCGCGCATGCTGCTTTCCAATGCCGAAGAAGACATGTTGGAAAAAGCGCTTATCAAATTGAAATACCAAAATCCGATTCGTCGCACGCTGGCGCGATTTGACGACGTGTTGGAAGATGGCGTGGATTACAGCTTGTTTTATCCCTCGCAGGATTCCAACCTTTTCCAGGCGACAAGTTGGGTCACGCAATATGTGGCGCTTGGGCTGAATGATCCGAATCATCCTGAGCAGGCCTACATGTTAAACGAATTGCTCGCGATTGTGGTGAAGGGCGCATTTAATTACGTGCAGCGCGAACTTTCCGAACCGGTGCCCAAGGTCAGTTCGGATATGGAAGCATTGACGCTCGGTTATGCAAAGGGTGTGGGTGCCGCGAAATGCGATGTGGTGAATGAGCGCCGTTTCGCACCGTACGATACCGAAATGTCGAAAAAATTATTCCAGTCGATCGATTCGGCGTTGGATAATCACAAAGTATTCGGGCGCTCGGATATGTCACGCGTGCGGCTGCGCATGGCGTATGAAATCGGTCAGAAATTTGGCAAGGATTTGAAAAAGCTTACGCGTGCAGAGAAGCGTGAAATTCTCAAAGACCCTGTAAAATTGCAGGTTTATGCGAACGTCATGCTGAAGGATCTCGGCATTAAAGTGGCGCTGCCGGAAGCGTATCATGCTGGCGAAGTGCATAAATTACGCGAGGAAAATGAAGCATTACAGGCGCAGATTTCCAGCGCCGGAAAAACCGGGGATTTGAAAGACGCAAAAGCAGCAGGCGCATCACACACGCTTGCGCGTTAGGAGAGGGACGTGGAGAAACAACAGCGCATAACAGAGATGCTGAATGAGCTCGGAATGACATCCGAGGATCTGTATCATTTGTTGTTCGGCAAATCGCAGGAAGTGACAGAGGAGCAGGAGCGCGCGGTGGATGCCGTGATGCAGGTTTCGGCTTCCGGGCATGAAATTGTTAGCGCGGAAGATGCCGATCTGCGCATGGAATTGCAGGAAATGCTCGCCGATCTCGATACACGCAAAGATAGGCTCGCGATTGCGGAAGAACTTAAAAACCTGCTCGGTACGCAGATTAGTCTGAACGGTAATTTTGAATTGATGTCGAAGGAACGTTATGCCGGTTTTGCCGAGGCGCTGCATGCCTTTTTCCAATCACAGAAATTCGATAAATTGATGCAGATCATGCAGGCGCATTTCGCGGTTATGAAGCCGCAGATCATGCCTTTGCTTAAAGGAAAAGAGGGCCGCGCGAGTGGTACGCGTATTCTTGCGGAAGCGCTCACAAAAGCATCTCTCGCGTTAGGAGAAGCCGTGGTGCCGGCGCTGGCAACGTATGGTTTAACCAAGGAAAATGACAAGAATTATAGTTTTGTGCAGCCGCTGAAAGATGCGGTGGTACAACGTCCGCTGCAACTTCAGGCGGAGATGAAACGCACGCTTACGCAGGCGATGAATCTGCAGGCAGTGATCGAAGAGCCGCAGCGCAAACCGGACCAGCAGCCGGCAGCAGAACCAGTGCGTACGGCGAGTAAACGCCGCGATATCTGGGCAAAACTGCGTGCGGCATTTCGCGAGTCGCAAGGCCGTAATTCGCAGACGGAAAAATTACCGGGCCACACCCATCACCAGGATGAAAAAGAATTTTTGGCGAAGGCGGACCCGGCGCTTGCCAATAAAGATCCCAGTAAAGAGCGCGATAAAGAGCGCAGCCATAATCGCGAAGTGAATCGTGCGTTTATCGATCACAAACGCGAAATGGGCGAGCGCAAAATGGAAGCGAAAGAGCGTGACGCGCATAAGCCAAAAACGGCGGAAGTGAAAACTTCTATTCAGATGACGAGTAAAGAGAGCGCGACGGTAAAAGTGCAAAGCAAAGGTGATGTCACGCCGGCGCAGCTTGCCGCACAAATGGATAGCGGCATCAAAGAAGCGCTTGCGATGATCAAGTCACACGATGTCGATGCAAAAGATTTAGGGCGTTTCAATTCCGGTAAAACACAGGAAGCGATTCAGGAAGCCAAAAAACAAAAAGGCGCAGACGAAATGCGCCGTTAAGTCAGTTCGTGGAAGATGGTGGTTCCAAAAATCCACACGAGTAATGCCATCCCCACGCACACGCATAAGCCCCAAATCAGCCCGCCTAATATAATACGCCCGTCGCGCTCGAGCATGCCAATCGAAGTCACCAAAACCCCTAAACCGAGAATTTCATTGGTGCCCGGTGCGGGCAGAAGAATAAACGCGCTGATAATCAGCAGGCCTAGCGATACGAGGGGCTCAAACCGTTCGCTACTCAGATGCAGCATGTTCGGGCGAATGCGGTTTTCGAGTTTACGCAAATGTTTCAGCAGCCAGGTAACGCTATTATTTAATTGCTGCGATGAAAGCCGTGTGGCACCGATTTTTTTGGGCAACCAGGGCGTTTTGCGGCCTATCATGACCTGAAAAGTGAGCAGCAGGCAGGGCAGCGCCATCACCGATTTTATGCCCGGTAAGGGTATCGGCACGGCTATCACGGCGCTAATAATAATAAGCAGGAAAAAGAAGGTCCGCTCTTCAAAAAAGGTGCAGATTTCCTGCAAAGATATGGCATCTCGCTTTTGCAGTTCCTGCGAGAAGCGGGAGAGAAGGGCGCTCAGTCGTTCTTGGTTTTCCATGGGTGTAGTGGGAAAGGAGTTGAAAAAACGTGACGAATCCTATAGTGGATAACGGCATGCCACGCAAGACGCATGCTTTTTCCTTCCACGCACCCGAAGCGCTTACGTTTGATGACGTGCTTTTGAAGCCCGGTTATTCCGAGGTTTTACCGGCACGCACCCAAACGGAAACTTTCTTCGCGCGTAATATAAAATTGGGCATTCCGCTGGTTTCCGCCGCCATGGATACGGTAACGGAATCGCGGCTGGCGATTGTCATGGCGCAGCATGGCGGCATGGGTTGTATTCACAAAAATCTGGAAATCGGCAAGCAGGCCGACGAAGTTCGCAAGGTTAAGAAGTTCGAGTCAGGGATGGTGGTGAACCCGGTAACGACGCGCCCGGATGCCAGCCTGCGCGATGTGCTGCAGCTCATGCAGAAACATAAAATTTCCGGCATTCCGGTAACGGAAGATTCCGGCAAGCTGCTTGGCATTCTCACCAATCGTGATGTACGTTTTGCCGAAAATCTTTCTGAAAAAGTCAGCCGGTTGATGACGCAGGACGTGGTAACGGTGCAGGAGGGTGTTTCGCTCGCCGAGGCCAAGCGTTTGCTGCATAAGCATCGCATTGAAAAATTAATCGTGGTGAATAAAAAATACCAGTGTATCGGCCTTATTACGGTTAAAGATATTGAGAAAGCCAACCAATATCCGAACGCGGCGAAAGATGCGCTGGGCCGCTTGCGTGTAGCAGCTGCCGTCGGTGTGGGTAAGGATGGCATGATGCGTGTCGCAGCGCTTACCGATGCCGGCGTGGATGCGGTGATCGTCGATACCGCGCATGGGCATTCCAAAGGCGTGATCGAAACGGTGCGCGATATACGTAAAGAATATAAAGACCTCGCCATTGTCGCCGGTAATATTGCCACGGCAGAAGCGGCGAAGGCGCTTATTAAAGCCGGGGCAGACGCGGTAAAAGTCGGTATTGGTCCCGGTTCCATTTGCACCACGCGTATTGTCGCCGGTGTGGGTGTGCCGCAATTTTCGGCGATTCTGGAAGTGGTGGCGGCGTGCAAAGGCAGCGGCGTGCGCGTGATTGCCGATGGCGGTATAAAATATTCCGGCGATCTCGCCAAGGCGATGGCTGCCGGCGCGGATGCGGCGATGATTGGCGGTTTGCTTGCAGGCACGGAAGAAGCGCCCGGTGAAGTGGTTCTCTACCAGGGCCGTTCGTATAAATCCTACCGCGGTATGGGCTCGATTGGCGCGATGGCGCGCGGCTCGGCTGACAGGTATTTCCAGGCCGAAGTAGCCGATAAACTCAAACTTGTTCCAGAAGGTGTAGAAGGCCGCGTGCCTTACAAAGGACCGGTTTCTACCGTAGTGCATCAACTGATTGGCGGTTTGCGCGCGGCGATGGGTTATACGGGCAGCCGTACTATTGCAGAACTTAAAAAGAATGCGCAATTTGTGCGTATGACGGGTGCCGGACTGCGCGAAAGCCATGTGCACGATGTCGTGATTACGCGCGAAGCGCCCAATTACCCTAACGATCGATAGGATAACGTGCTTATTACCCGTATTAAAAATTTACGGCTGCGCGCCATTATTGGTGCTTACGATATCGAACGTAACGTAAAGCAAAACGTTATTTTGAATATCAGCTATGCGTTTGATGCTTCCAAAGCGCAGCTTAGCGATAATCTTGAAGATACGATTGATTATCAGGAGTTGGTAAAAGTCATCGCCGAGCGTGTGGAAGAAAGCCGCTTTTATTTGGTGGAAAGACTAGCCGACTATATTGCTACGCTGGTGATGGAAAATAAGCGTATCGTGTGGGTAAAGGTACGTGTGGAAAAACCGGACGCACTGCGTGTTGCGGATTCCGCGGGCGTAGAAGTTTATAAAGAGCGCAAATAATTTACGCGGTATGGCTACGGCTGCGGCCTTCCGAGCGTGCGGCGACATAGGCCTTTTGATCGATATTAGGAAGGTTTGTGGGGGCTGTAATGCCTTCACCCAGCGATACCAGCGTCCCATCCAGCGAGGCAATTTTTTCTGAAATTTGCTTGCGTTCAGCGGCATTAGAATCGCCACCTAGCCAGCCACGCGGGATAGTATCAAGCTGTGCCACCAATGTTTCTCGCTGGTGCTGAAGCGCATCGCGATTTTCCAGTGCGTAATGCAGATCAATTTTGTGGCTTACCGCTTCGGCAAAACGCTTAAATTCATTCGGATTCGTGGTCAGTTGTGCAAAATCAAAATTACCCAATTCGGAAATCATCAGATTATAGGCATCTGAGCCGGGTTTTGCCGCGTCGCGCAGATAGTCCATTTTTTGCGTATTTGCCGGCAACCCCACGCGCGTCATCGTATTTTGCTCTAATTGGGCATCGTTAGCCATTTTGCCGAGAATACTGGCAAAAGCCTGGCCCAGGAAAAGTTGGCCGCGGTCAGCGGAAGGTGCGGGTGCATAGGCAACAGAGGGTGACGTGGCAACGGGCTTCTGGGGTCCTGCCGCGGGGTTATTTTGCGGTTGTGCGGCGGGATTAGGCACTTGCGGAAACTGAATGCCCATACTTTCCGTCACTTTAGAACCGATAAGCGAACCCGCTACCCAGGTTACCGCTGTAAATAATGTTCCTTTAAGTAATGGCCACATAGTTATCTCCTAATTCATAGCCAGTGCGCGGCCGCTTGAAACGGGCAGTGCAGGTGGCGTGTTCGTCATGCCTTTACCCAAAGACATCGGGCTGCCGAGTGCGGCCAATGCCTGATCGACAGGCGGCATTTGAGCTATATTTTCAATCTGCATACCGGGTGCCAAATCAGGCACGGTTGGCAGGCTATTGGAACGCGGTATCGTAACTTCTGCCGTATCGATGCCGGTGAAAACTTCTTTCACATCGTGGCGCATTTCTTGCCCGTTGGAATACATACGCCAGCCGGTAAGGCCAATCGCACCGGCGGTGAGCACGCTGCCCATTTTGCCTACAAACGGCATGCCGAGTTTGCCCAGCATCACGAGGCCAAGGCCTGCGCCGCCGGTTGCCATCGGGCCGAAGGCTTTATTATCGCTGTTCCAACGATCCCAGAACCAATCCCAGGCGTTGTCGGCGCCTTTATAAGCCGTGTCTTTCGCACCCTCAAAAGTGAAACCTTCGCCTGGAGCCGCGGCGTGCGGATTTCCGGCATGCGGTGCCGCAGCGGCCGGTGCATTTGCCTGGCCCGGCTGACCGGGGGCTTGAGCTTGAGCCACCGCCGGTGCATTTACCTGGCCAAAAAGGGCGGGCAGTTCGAATTCTGATTTCTGTCCTTTTTCCAGTCCTTCGGCAAAAGCATCCCGTGCGGGTTCGGAAAGTTCGTTGGCCACGTAACCGACGTTGGAAGCAACGTTATGGGCAAAGGAAATTTGAGTATCCATGACATGGTCTTGTATAAATTGTGAGGCTACATTTCCTTCGCCAGCGGTCGCATCAAGCGCGCCTTTGGCCACAATCGGCGTACCCGCGCCGACAACACCTGTCCAGATGAGTGCGGATTTCCAGTTTTTTGCGAGAAATGAACCTGCACCAAGTAATGTTTTACCAATCATATACGTTCTCCTATTACGTAACCTTTATGATTAAACTTTACGCCTCGAATATGACGTTTTTGTGACAATTCGAAAAGAAGTTGAGGGTAAAATAGAGGTATAAAACCCTATAAAATACAATAGGATAGGTAAAAGTACGGGATTTTATCTATTGGGAAAGCCGCCCTATCAGGCGATTTTTTCTTCGTAATATTGTTCGCCTATGGCGATTTTTTCCCGGCCGTTTTTTTCGCGCCATTCGTTGGAATCGCGCAGGCTATAAATACAGCCGCAATATTCCTGTTTGTAGAAATTTTCGCGCTTGGCGATTTCATACATACGCGCACCGCCGCCTTCTTTGCGCCAATTATAATCCCAGTAGGTTACATCCGGATAGGCCGCCGCCATACGTGTGCCGCAATCATTAATCTGATCCATATTTTTCCAGCGCGAAATGCCGAGCGAACTCGTATAGACCTTGAAACCATGCTCATGCGCATAAAGCGCGGTGCGCGCAAAACGCATATCAAAACACATCGTGCAACGCACGCCGCGTTCGGGCTCGCGCTCCATGCCTTTGGCGCGTGCAAACCATTCCTGCACATCGTAATCGGCATCGACAAAAGGGATGCCGAGTTTTTCTGCATAGCGGATATTTTCATTCTTCCGAATCTCATATTCTTTTTTCGGATGAATATTCGGGTTATAGAAAAAAATGGTCAGCTCAATATTATTATCGAGCATCGCTTCCATCAATTCGCCCGCGCACGGCGCGCAGCAGCTGTGCATTAGCACGCGCTTGTCGCCGCTTGGCGGAGTGAGCGGAATAAAGGGCCGATTTTCGGGTCGTTCGTACCACATAAATTTTTTCTATACGATGCGGCTAAAATTTCTTATACAAAGCGGATGATTGATATAGGTCTTCCATCGAAAATACAAGATTATCTCAAGAATCATCGCCATGATGGTCCGGTTCTTGTGCTGGATCTGGCGCGCGTAGAAGCGCAGTTTAACAAACTTAAAAAGGCGATGCCGGATATTCATTGCCATTATGCGGTGAAGGCAAATCCCGCGCCGGAGATTCTGGCGCTGCTTGCCAAACTCGGCTCAAAATTTGATTCCGCCTCGCGCGCGGAAATCGAAATGGTGCTGAAAGCCGGAGCAAAACCGACCGATATTATTTTCGGCAATACGATCAAACGCGCGGAGGATATTCGTTTCGCGCATGAAGCGGGCGTAGAAATGTATGCCTGCGACTCGTTGTTAGAACTTGAGAAAATTGCCCAGAATGCTCCGGGTGCGAAGATTTTTGCGCGCATTCGCGTGGGTGGTGAATTTAGTGCTGGCTGGCCGCTTTCCAAAAAATTTGGTTGCACGCGCGATGTGGCGCTCGAGATGATGGTGAACGCAAAAGCGCGCGGTTTAACGCCGTATGGCATTTCCTTCCACGTGGGTTCGCAGCAAACCATTACCGAGCCATATTTTGCTTCTATATCGCTTGCGCAGGCGGTGTATGACGATGTGCTTTCCGAAGGCATTGAATTGCAGGCGCTGAATTTGGGCGGCGGTTTCCCTGTGCCGTACCGCACGCCGGTGCCGCCCATTGAGGATTTTGCCGAGGCGATTCATGAATCGGTGGAGCGTCATTTCCCAAATAAAAAACTGCATCTGATGATGGAGCCGGGGCGTTATATGGTAGCGGAAGCGGGTGCGATTCAGTCCGAAGTGCTGCTGATTTCGCGCAACAAAGAAATGGGTGATACGCGTTGGGTGTATCTCGATATCGGCAAATTCAGTGGCCTCACCGAAGCGGAAGCGATTCAATATAAAATCACGACGACCAAGGGCCGGGAAGACGAAGGCGAATGCGGCCGCGTGATTCTCGCCGGCCCGACCTGCGATAGCATCGATATCATCTACGAAGAAACGGAATATTACCTGCCGAAAACGCTTGGCGTAGGCGATAAGCTTTATTTCCTGAATGCCGGCGCCTACACCACGACCTATTCCTCCGTTGGGTTTAATGGTTTCCCGCCGCTCACCTGCAAAATTCTGCCGTAATTCATGACATCTCTTGCAGCACTTTGGAAGCGCGGCGCGGATTTTCTCGGCACGAAATACGCGATTTTAGGCGGCGCGATGAGTTGGGTTTCCGAGCGCAATTTGGTCGCGGCAATTTCCAATGCCGGTGGATTTGGCGTGATTGCGTGCGGCTCGATGCCGCCGGAACTTTTGAAAAAAGAAATTGAAGCGACGCAGGCAAAAACACAAAAACCGTTCGGTGTGAATCTCATCACGATGCACCCGCAACTTGAGGCGCTGATCGATGTGTGTCTGGCCACCAATATTTCGCATGTCGTGCTTGCAGGTGGTTTGCCAAAAGCAAAAGACATTCAAAAAATAAAAGATGCCGGGCGCAAGGTAATTTGTTTCGCGCCCGCGCTCGTGATCGCAAAGAAATTGATTCGCTCCGGCGCCGACGCCATCGTGATTGAAGGCATGGAGGCGGGCGGTCATATTGGCCCGGTTTCTACCTCCGTTCTCGTGCAGGAAATTATTCCGCATGTGAAGGATGTGCCCGTATTTGTCGCCGGTGGAATTGGCCGCGGCGAAGCGATTGCGGCCTATCTCGAAATGGGCGCGGCGGGTGTGCAGCTCGGCACACGTTTTGTCTGCGCGCATGAATCGATCGCGCATCCGAATTTCAAACGTGCGTTCATCAAAGCAAGTGCGCGCGAAGCAACGCCCTCAGTGCAATTAGACCCGGATTTTCCGGTGATTCCGGTGCGTGCGCTGGAAAATGCCGCCACGCGGGATTTCATGGAAACGCAGCGTGAAACGATTGCAGAATTCCGCGCCGGTAAACTCACTAAGGAAGAAGCGCAGCTGAAAATCGAGCATTTCTGGGCGGGTGCGCTGCGTCGCGCGGTGATTGACGGCGATGTCGAGCGTGGTTCGCTGATGGCGGGCCAAAGTGTCGGCATGGTGACGCAGGAACAATCGGTGCAGGAGATTATTGATGAGCTTGTGGCGCAGGCGGACGCGTATTTAAAGCACGCTTAGAGATTTAAGTCGGCCAGCCGCCATAGGCAAAAATGTACGCCCACTTCGTTCCACAATAAAACGAGCAACGGCTCAGGCAGCGAAAATGGCGGATCAAGCAAACTCACATTGCGGCCATACATCCGCGCTTCGGGATCAGCGAGGTCGGGAAAATCGGCGTTTATGCCTTTCAGATTCATTCGTATCAGGCCCTGTTTTGTAGGGAAAACCGGTAAAAGCAAACTATTCGCCAGCAAATACGTCGCACCGCTTTTCTTGAAATTTCCAAGCACCGTGCGGACTTCCGCGAGGGATAAATGCAGAAATAAATCTTTGCAGAAAATCAAATCGACGGGCGGCGGCGATTCTTTTACCACGTCCAGATGTATAAATTTCCGTGCCGCCGAGCCGTAATCTTTTTGGTTTTTCTCAATCATCGCAGGGACGATGTCCGCACCCAGATAATCAACGCCCGACAGATCCACTTCCTTCATCCAATGAAAATCACCGCAGGGCACGTCGCAAAGCGTTTTAATACCAAGCATTTTAATCAGAAACGCTAAGCGCACGCGGAGTTGCGCGGTGATGGGTAAATCCGAGCCGGTGCCGCTCAGACTCTCTCCGCCCCAGGCGTGTTCTTTGTAGATGCGGGTGAACAATTCTTCGGAAACGGTAGACATTCGGCGACCATACACAATGCAGAAGTTGCGGTGCAAGAAATTTCCTGCTATTGCATCGCCCGCTTCATTTTATAGTTCTCTTTCGGGGAGTAGCGCAGCCCCTGCACGATACGCGAAAGCGTATGTGCGAATCAAATAACACCAGGCGCGTTTTTATCTGGTGAAAATCTGGCGGGGAGTAGCGCAGCCCCTGCACGATACGCGAAAGCGTATGTGCGAATCAAATAACACCAGGCGCGTTTTTATCTGGTGAAAATCTGGCGGGGAGTAGCGCAGCCTGGTAGCGCATCTGGTTTGGGACCAGAGGGTCGGAGGTTCGAATCCTCTCTCCCCGACCATCTACTTAAGCAGTGCTAGCACTGCTTAAGTAGATGGTTTAGGTGAAATACGAACCTCCTCGGAGTTCGACAAATCGTTAGTAAACGATTTGGACGGCGAAGCCGCCCGAAGGGCGAGGGTTAGTAAACCCGAGTCAATCCTCTCTTCATCATCCTCAAACCAAAAGCGCGATTTGGCATGACACGGGTTTTCAAACCGCATAGTTTCTTTTCATGAATGCTAAAAATCTATCTGCGGCGCTTGCCGAAGGTCACAATTATCTGCGCGCGGGAAAGCTGCAAGACGCGGCAAATATCTATCAGTCAATTTTGGCCGCAGCGCCCGAACAGCCCGAGGCGCTCCATCATTTGGGTATTGTGGCGTATCAGCTAGGCCGCTTTCAGGAAGCATTGCCGCTGATTTCAAAAGCCGTTTCGCTGACTCCCGAGAATGCCACGATCTATTCCAATCTCGGCCTGGTGTTCGAGGCGGTTGGTAAGGCGGATTTAGCGGAAAGCGCGTATCGCTATAGTATTCATCTGCAGCCGCAGAACCCGGAAGCGCTCTATAATCTCGGCAATATCTGCAAAAAACAGGGCAAGCTTTCCGAGGCGATTGCGCATTACCTCCGCGCATCGCAGGTGAGGCCGGATGCAGAAATTTGGAATAATCTCGGCAATGCGTATTTGGAAGACGCGCAAATTATGCAGGCGGAAGCGGCGTATCGCAAAGCCATTGCGCTCGAGCCAACGCATGCGCAGGCGCATTATAATCTGAGCCATGCGCTACGCGAGCAGGGGCGAATTGCCGAAGCGCTTGCTGCGTGCGCCGAGGCAAAACGCCTGAATCCGAATGATGGAAATGCGTTCAGTAATTTTTTGCTGATGCTGCATTATCAGGAAAATGATCCTGCGACTCTTCATGCGCACGCGTTGGAATGGGCTGCGCGTTTCGCGCCGGAAAATGTGCAGATGGGTGGATTGACATTTGATCGCGATCCGGCGCGGCGCCTGCGCATCGGTTATGTTTCCGGTGATTTTAAAAACCACCCTATCGGTTATTTTATGGAGTCGGTTTTGGCCGCGCATGATAAAAAGCAGGTGGAGATTTTCTGCTACGCGAACCAGAATATCGTGCAGGAAATCACGCAGCGTTTGCAGCAATCGAGCGATCATTGGCGCAACATTTTTGACGTCAGCGATGACGCCGCCGCACACATTATCCGCGACGATCAGATCGATGTTCTTATCGATTTATCCGGCCATACGGAGGGCAATCGCCTCGGTATTTTCGCGCGCAAACCCGCGGCGATTCAGGCGAGTTGGATTGGTTATCTCGATACGCTCGGAATGAAAGCGATGGATTATATTATCTGCGACGGCCTGACGATTCCGCCGCAACAAGAAAAATTTTATACCGAAGCGCCGCTGCGTCTGCCCGATAGTTTTTTGTGTTTTACGCCGCCGGAAATTGCTATCGCGCCTGCGCGTGGTGAGGGCCCGTTTACGTTCGGCTGCTTTAATAATATCGCGAAAATTACGCCGGCGATGGTGAAGATCTATGCCGAGATTTTGCAAAAAATTCCTCACGCGCAGTTCTGTTTCAAAGGCAAGCAATGGACCGACGCAGGCGTGCGTGCGCGATTCGTCACGCTCTTCGCGGAGCAGAATATTCCCGAGTCGCGGTTGATTTTTGAGGGGGTAAGCAAACGGCAGGAATATTTCAAAACCTATCATCAGGTCGATATCATCTTGGATACATTTCCATATAACGGCGGCACGACGACGGTGGAAGCGTTGTGGATGGGTGTGCCGGTGCTCGCGCTCGCAGGTGATACATTTCTCAGTCGGTTGGGTGCGTCGCTGCTCAGCGCCGTCGCATTGCAGGATTGGGTGGCGCATTCCGCCGAAGAATATATCGCCAAGGCCGTGGAATATGCGTCGAACAGCGAGGCGCTGCGTGAGTTGCGCAGTACGTTACGACCGCGCGTGCTTGCCTCACCTTTATGCGACGCGCCGCGATTTGCGCGCAATCTGGAAGCGGCGTATCGCCGCGCGTGGCAGGCGTATATCCATCCTGTAAAGTAACCCCCCTTCCGGGTTTTTCGACTCTGCATAAGCTTGGCTCATAACCAAGGAGATTTATGGGCCATCTTTTGCATGTACTTTCACGTCAAAAAACCAGCGTATTTACGCTTTCCACAATTCAAACCGATATCACGCAAACGCCAAGCGCCACAAAATTCATCGTGCCTTCTGGCGCGAATGCTGTGTGTATTTACACCGGATTTCGTGTACGGAGGGATCTCGCATTTTTTCTCTATGTAAAAATCGGCAGCGCCGCGGTGAAAAAAATCCGGGTCTATCAGTGCGACCGCTTGATGCTTACGGCAACACCGGGTGAAACTATCGCGATCGGTAGTGATAGCGAAGCGATTGCGCTGACCCTGTGCGGTATGCGCACGCCGGCCAACTTTACAGCGCCGAGCGGCGCCAGCGGCACCGCTAATGCCGATGATATTCATCCTCAGGATTGGCAACCCGCGCAGCCGCATATCGTCTTTTCGGCAAGCCTGGCCAGCGATGCGCGCCAGTTCAAAATCAGCACATTCGGCAGCCGCAAAGATGTCTTTGTGAAAGAATCGCCGGACGGTGTGAACTGGTCGCCGATTGGTTGGTATATTGTCGATGGCTACGATATCAATGTGACCTGCGCGCATCGTTACATCGCGCTGGGAACGCTCGATGGTACAGCGATCAGCATCACAGCGCCGGTAGGCACGCAGATTGGTGGTGTGAAGCAAACTTATGCTATTGCCTTCCCTGCGGTTACAGGCACCACCTATAATATTTCCGACGGCACGGATTTTGTGGCAAAGGCGGCCATCGCCGTTGCGGGCGATAGATTATTGTTGCCGGATTCGACCATTACGTTGCCTAACGCCGCGTTTCAAAGTTCCAACTGGACGGCGAATATTGCCGCGGGCAGAAAAGGGCCGGAAGGCATTATTCTGGAAGGCTCCGGGCCGAACAGCGCCATCAAAGTGGGGACCGCAGCCAGTTGCTGGACACATTCCGGTCAAGGCGGCATGACCCAACCTTTCTGGATGCGTAATTTTGCATTTGATTACAGCCAGGCCAGCGATTCCTGGCGATGGGATGCGGGCATGCTGCGCGCGGAAAATATCGTGTGGCGTGATTCGGCAAGCTCTGCCAGCGGCGTAGGGCTTGTGCTGATGGGAACCCAGCTTTCGCAAACGAATGTCTCCTGGTTATTTCATAAGTGCGTTGCCAAAGATTCCAAAGGTGATTGCTGGTCGGCTTTCGGCAGCAGTAACAGCGCATCCAAAGATATCGATGCGGTTTATCTTAAATGTCAGGGCACACGTCCCGGCACCGCCTTTAATGATCAATGTTTCACCACCCATAATTATTTGGATCTCACTATTATCGGCGGTTATTTCTCTGAGCTTACCGGCGGCGGTATTAATATTTTTGCCAATGGCGGCACCACGGAGACCAACTGGTGTTATTGGGTGAAAGCAGATGCCGGCGCCTCTGCGGTGCAGATAACGGGCTGGAAAAACTCCAACTACTATGGCTGCACGCGCGTGTGGGGCACGAACGAAAACTCTTCTGTGGGAGAGACGCCCGATTGGCAATGTTTGTTTAATCGCTTTAACGCGACCACGCAGCAATCCTCCTTCGCTGCGGTATTCGCGCCGACTTTATCCAGCCGAAATGTGCATGTTATCGAAGGCAATCATATCTCGGCGGGTACAGGGCGCGGCCTATTTCCGAATACGAACGTGAATAGTCTTTCGTACGGCCCTAACCTCATCGACGGCGCAAACGAAGCGGTGCGTTTTAATAACATCACCTCGGGAACGGGCAAAACATTTGCGTATCTGGGCCTGACGATCTTGAATAGCTCCAGCGCGTTTGCCTGCGGTGAACCCGCTGCGGTGATGAATCTGCGCGGCATTGCCTGCAAAGCCAATACAAACTCCATCAACGCACTCGCAACGGCAGATGCGGCGGAAGTAAACTCCGATTACGGTGTTTACGATGCAAACGTCGATGTGGATTTCAGCGCGGGGGCAAATGACGTTACGGGTGCAGATGCCGATTTGGATAGCAATTATTTCCCGACATCTTTGGGTAATTGCGACGCAACCGGCAGCAATGCGAATTACAACTATATTGGCGGGCGCGATCACCACCGTTTCATTCATATTTACGAAGAAACGGCGACACCGAAGGGCTCGCGCGGCCGCGTAAGAGGCAATTTGCTGATTAAGCCGGATATTTATGCGTAAATCTCATTATGAGAGGGGCTCTCAAATTGACAGTACGGACTATCAATTTGGGAGCCACAATCTGCTGAAATGGGCTAGTTGCTGCGGTTTTTAAGCATCCCACTACCAAATATTGTATCGCACGAAAAATTTTAAAAATTACGTTCTCGATTGCTCCCTCTCAAATTGAAAAAGAAATAACTTGGATTTAGGGGGTAGTTTCTGTATGAAACACGCGCTTGTTTTAGGTATTCTCACGCAAGCGTGAGCGAGGGGCGTAGCGCAGCCCTGCACGATACGCGGAAGCGTATGTGCGAATAAATAATGCCAGGCGCGCGATTTGGTCTGGTAGGAATTCGGGGCGTAGCGCAGCCCTGCACGATACGCGGAAGCGTATGTGCGAATAAATAATGCCAGGCGCGCGATTTGGTCTGGTAGGAATTCGGGGCGTAGCGCAGCCTGGTAGCGCGCGTGGTTCGGGACCACGAGGCCGGAGGTTCGAATCCTCTCGCCCCGACCACCCTGATAATATAATCGGAGAACTCGTAGCGAATGCGCATAGGCTTTTGGAACATCAATTCAATTCGATCGCGTTTACCGCATCTCTTAGAGTGGCTGAAATCCTCGCATATCGATATTGCCTGCTTGCAGGAACTCAAATGCACCGAAGACCAAATGCCAAAAATGGAAATCGAAGATCTCGGTTACAATATCGCCGGTGCTTACCAAAAAACCTATAACGGTGTGGCCATTCTTTCCAAATTTCCATTGGAAGATATACGCGCGGGGTTGCCGGGTGAAGAGACAGATCTCGAATCCCGTTATATTGAAGCGCAGGTGCGTACCGATGCCGGATTTTTCCATGTGGCAAGCGTGTATGTTCCTAACGGCCAGGAAGCGGGTTCTGATAAATTCGCCTATAAATTGCGCTTTCTAAGCCGCCTTAAGTGCTATGCCGAAACGTTGCTGCAACATGAAGAAAAGCTTGTTATTTGCGGGGATTATAACGTTGCGCCGAGGCCGCAGGATGTGTACGACGCGCGCGCGATGGAAGGTGCCGTTTGTTTCACACTGCAAGAACGCGCACTGCTTCGCGACATCACGCAGGCAGGTCTCATTGATGCTTACCGTGCACTGCATCCGGAGCAAATGGGATTCACCTGGTGGGACTACCGGGCGGGGGGATTTGAGCGTAATTTAGGTCTGCGCATCGATCATGCACTTATCTCGCCGGAAGCTGCGGACGTACTTCAGTCCATTACAGTGGACACATCCTTTCGTGCCAAAGAAAAAGCATCCGACCATGCGCCGGTTGTGTTAGAATTCGGGAATTTATGACGGTAATTACAACAAACGAAGCACTGAAAGCGGCACTAAAGCCGCTCAAAAAAGCGAAATTTATTGCTATCGATACGGAGTTCATGCGTGAGCGAACCTACTATTCCAAGCTCGCGCTTATTCAACTCGCCAGCGACAAAGTAGAAGCATTTGCGATTGACCCACTTGCAGAAGGGATGGATCTCACCCCTTTTTACGATTTGATTGAAGACGAGAAAATTCTCAAAGTTTTTCACTCCTGCACGCAGGATGTAGAGATTATGTTTTTGGCGCGCGGAAAAGTGCCCACACCTATTTTCGATACGCAGATCGCCGCGGAAGTTTTAGGCTATGGCGATAGTATGAGCTATGCGTCGCTCGTAAAAAAATTCTGCGATAAGGAAATTGATAAATCTTCGCGTTTTACCGATTGGTTGCAGCGTCCTCTAAAGCCTGAGCAAATTGCCTACGCGCTTTCGGATGTGACCTATCTCTGTAAAGTTTATCAAGTATTTGCAGCTGAGCTGGTGGAAAAAGGCCGCGAGGAATGGATGCGCGAAGAGATGGCGCGCTACGAAAGTTCGTCGATTTATGCGGTCGATCCAGAGAATGCGTGGAAGCGGATTAAAACGCGCGGTGGCAATCAAAAATTTTTGCGGGCGGTGAAGGCGCTGGCCGCATGGCGTGAATCCAAAGCGCAGGAAAAAGATGTGCCGCGTGGGCGCGTGTTGAAAGATGAAGTTTTGCTTGAAATTGCCGCAGCGCAACCGCGTACAATCGAGGATATGCGTACGATGCGCCGATTGCAGAGCTACAATATCGAAGGCAAATTCGGCGGCATTATTCTTGAAGTTCTTGAGTCGGCGCATAAGAGCCGTGAACACTTAACGTTAGATCGCGAAGAACGCGTTCAGGGGGCTTCCGGCGCGCTGGTGGATCTGCTAAAAGTTTTGGTGAAAGCCAAATGCGAAGAGCATGCGGTGAGCCAAAAAATGATAGCGCGCAGTGACGATCTGGCTAAAATTGCGGCGTGGGATGAAAAAACGCTTCTGGCCTCCGAATTGCCGGCTATGCACGGTTGGCGTTTTCATATTTTTGGGCAGGATGCGCTGCGGTTGAAGCGCGGTGAAATCTCACTTTCCGCGCGTGGGCATCAGATAAAAATTATCGACGTAGCGTAAATAATTCCACCAGCTGATCGACCATCGCATCGCCGAGATGCGCGACATCGCTGATGGTAACCGCGCGACTATAATGTGTGGTTACATCATGGCCAATGCCCACCGCAAGCAGCTCTACCTGATGCAGAGACTCAATATGACGAATCACTTGTCGCAAATGCGTATCGAGATAACTGCCGTGATTGGCGGATAAAGTCGAATCATCCACCGGCGCGCCATCGGAAATCACCATAAGAATTTTTCGCCGCTCTGGGCGTTTTGCCAGACGTTGATGCGCCCATAAAAGTGCTTCGCCATCGATGTTTTCTTTGAGCAATCCTTCACGCAACATCAGGCCTAAATTTTTGCGCGCGATACGCCAATGTTGGTCCGCTGATTTGTAGAGAATATGGCGTAAATCATTTAAGCGGCCAGGATTTGGCGGCGCGCCTTGCTTAACCCATTCGCGGCGCGATTTTCCGCCTTTCCAATCCACCGTCGTAAAGCCAAGAATTTCGGTTTTGATTTGGCAACGCTCCAAAGTGCGTGCGATGATGTCAGCAGAAAGCGCGGCGAGCATAATTGGGCGACCGCGCATCGAACCGGAGTTATCGAGAAGCAACGAAACGACGGTACTTTTATGCGGCACTTCGCGATGTTGCTTATAGATATGGGTGACATAGGGATCGATGATCGCGCGGGGCAGGCGCGCGGTATCGAGCAAGCCTTCTTCCTGCTGATATTCCCACGCAAGCTCAACCGCGGAAAGTAATTTATGCTGCAGGCGTGCGGCGAGGTGGTAGGTGATATCTTTTAAATCACGCAGACGGTTATCTAACTGACTTCGCAAGCGATGCAATTCTTCGTTCGTGCAAATTTCTTGCGGTGTGACGACCTCATCAAACTCCGTTGTAAACGCTTGGTAGTTAAGTGTTGGAACCGTAGGTGTTTGCCTGCGCTCGCTGACAATTTCGCCTTCTTCATCCTCAATTTGTTCTATGCTATCGGAAAGTTGCGGCACGGTTTGCTGCTGGCTTTTTTCTTCGCTTGGCGTTTTGCTATCTTGCGAATTTGTAGCCGTAGCTTGTGTTTCCAGCGGTTCGCTATCGTCGATAGGATCTTCCGTGCCCTGGCGTTCCATCGAGACATCTTGTTCGCGTTTTGGTTTTGCAAAATTCAATACGCCGATTTTCTCGAGCAGTTTTTTGAGCGTTTCCGAAAATTGCTTTTGATCTACTAAAGTCGGTTCGAGCGTTGTGATGGCTTTGCCAAAACTATCGGCGATCCATTTCGCTTCTTTCGTCACAAGTTTTTTCAGCGCGGGCGGAAGTGAAGCTGGCCAAAACGCATCGCGAATGACCAGCGCCACCGCATTTGCAAGCGAAAGACCTTCCGGCGAAAGTGGCAAAATTTCGCGCTCTAAACGCGCGGAGAGATTTGCGGCGACTCCGGCCATTGCGCGCGCGCCTAGAATTTCTACACGCGCTTCTTCGGCTTTTTCCAGGATCGATTGCGCTTCACCTGTGCTCTGCTCGAGACGATGTTGTAACGCGCGCGAATGGTATTTTTTTTGCAGCGCCAGAAAGTCGGTTGCGCCGCGTATATAGGCCTGATCTTTTTGCGTAGAGACGCTATCGGGCATGGTCAGCGTGGCGAGGTGCTCGCTTTCCTCCTGCAATTCAATGCGCGGATTTGCAACGGTGTACGCGGTTATGGGATGCGCTTTTTGGATGCGGACGCGAAATTCCGTATCGCTCGAAAGCGCGCGTGCGGCGAGCGATGTTGCGTGTAGAAATTCTTCCGAATCAGGAAGCGATGGAGGATTTTTTACTGGCATAACCGGGCAGGTCTTCGCCTATCGCGCGCTGGTAATATTCCGCGATAACGGAGCGTTCGGAAATATCGACTTTGTTGAGAAAACTCAGCGCAAAACTTTCGGCGAGTGCGCCAAAAATACTAAAATTTTCTGCCCAGGTGATAACCGTGCGCGGTGACATGACGGTGGAAATATCGCCCGCGATAAATCCGGCGCGCGTGAGATTCGCCAGCGCGACCATTTTTTTGATATCCGCAGGTTTTGCGCCGGGAACTTTTGCTTTCACGATCGCTTCCTCTTCCGCCGGCGGAAGATAATTCAATGTGGCAACGATGCTCCAGCGATCCATCTGGCCCTGATTAATCGGATTCGTTCCATGATAAAGTCCGCTTGCATCGCCGAGGCCAATCGTATTCGCGGTGGCAAAAATCCGGAAATCGGGATGCGGGGTAATCACGCGATTTTGCTCGGTGAGGGTGAGATGGCCTTGTGCTTCCAACACGCGTTGAATTACGAACATAACGTCCGGGCGACCCGCGTCATATTCATCGAACACCAGCGCAATGCCGTGCTGCATGCAAAATGGAATCAAGCCTTCACGAAATTCTGTGATTTGTTTGCTATCTTTTACGACAATGGCGTCACGCCCGAGCAGATCCACGCGCGAAATGTGGCCATCGAGATTGATGCGAATGCAGGGCCAGTTGAGGCGCGCCGCGATCTGTTCGATATGCGTGGATTTGCCGGTGCCGTGATAACCCTGAATCAACACACGGCGGTTGTGCATGAAACCTGCCAGAATCGCGAGCGTGGTGGCTTCGTGGAATTGATATGCCTCATCAATTTCGGGCACATATTCGCTCTGCAATGTGAGTTTCGGAACCTGTAGATCCTTGCTGATGCCGAACAAGGTTTTTGCCGAAACGGTATTGCTGGCGCTTTTCGACGCGGATTTCTCTTTTTTGGTCATAGGAGTTACTTACAGGATAAATTCGGATTTTTGAAGCGTATCGTAGGCTTCGCGGATTTGCTTGAATTGCTCCTCCGCTTTTTTATCTCCCAGATGACGGTCAGGGTGGTGGCGTTTTACAAGTTCTTTGTAGCGTTTTTTTACATCCATGCGCGATACGGGAAAAATCATATCAAAAATGCCGAGTGCCCAGCGCTCTTTTTGCGGCAATCGTGGAGAATTAGCCGCTTTCGCTGAACCGTTAAAATGGAAAAAGCGATGCAGCGCGTCTTCCATATCGTGCAGATCATAATGCGCGCGTTCGCCCGCCACGCGGTGCTGGCTGATGCGCTGCGTAGGCCGATGACCGAGCGCGGCATCGCGCTGAAATTGTTCGATTTCAGCGTTGCTCATCCCGTTAAAATAATCCCATTTTTTATTGTATTCGCGCACGTGATCTTTGCAGAAATAAAAATACCGATCGCGCGCGTTTTCTTCGACGGCCTGGCGTGATTTAGGGGCAGGAAACTGGCCGTTTTCCACACAGCCCGGGTGTTCGCACTGGCGCGCGTAGCGCTGCGAAGGCTCCGAAACATAACGCGGTGAATAGGCTGTAGCCATTGGTTTCCCTAGCTTTTCTCACAATTATGAGACTGTTTTTTGCTCTCTTCAAGTATTTAAAACGCTTGACAGAGATTCACTTTTACACCGTTGCGCTTGCGCAGAAATTCCTTAAAATACGCGCCTTATGAATAAATCCACGCCCCTCTATCCGGAAGTCGAATCCAACCCGAATTTTGCCAAGCTCGAAGAGCAGGTGCTCAGCCTTTGGCAGAAGCAGGGAACATTTCCTACGTCGATTGAAAATCGTCCGGCAAAAAAGGAAAGCAAAACCAACGAATTTATTTTTTACGATGGCCCGCCCTTTGCGAATGGTCTGCCGCATTATGGGCATTTGCTGACCGGCTTCGTGAAGGATTTGGTCGCGCGTTATCAGACGATGAAAGGCCGCCGTGTTGAGCGCCGCTTCGGGTGGGATTGCCACGGTCTGCCCGCCGAAATGGGCAGCGAGAAGGAGCTTGGCATTTCCGGCCGTCAGGCGATTCAGCAATTCGGCATCGGAAAATTTAACGAGCATTGCCGCACCAGCGTGATGAAATATACGCGCGAGTGGGAACATTATGTGAGCCGTACGGCGCGCTGGGTCGATTTCAAAAATGATTACAAAACCATGGATATTAATTTCATGGAATCGGTGCTGTGGGCGTTCAAACAGCTTTACGAAAAAGGACTGGTCTATGAAGCCTATCGCGTGATGCCGTATTCGTGGGCTGCGGAAACACCGCTCTCAAATTTTGAAACGAAACTGGATAATTCCTACCGCGAGCGCGAGGATAAGGCGATCACCGTGGCGTTTGAATTAAAAAATCTACCTAAGACATTTAAAGAAAAGCTTGGCACATTAGGTACATTTTCTACATTTAAGCTACTGGGATGGACCACTACTCCTTGGACTCTTCCTAGTAATCTTGCGTTGGCTGTTGATCCTAATATGGATTACCTAGCTCAGATTTATGATAATGAAGTTTTAATAATAGGTAATTTCGCACGAGAAAAGTATCTAGATTATTTTGGATCGCCACCGGGATTGAGGGGCGACACACCGGTAAAAGAGGAGAAAAAATCAGTTCTTAAAACTTTAATTAAAGGAAGTAGCTTACTAAATTTGGAGTATGAACCTTTATTTCCTTATTTTCAGAATAAACATGGGGCATTTAAAATATTAAATGGAGCAAGTTTTATTGAAGAAGGTTCGGGCACAGGCATCGTGCATCTGGCGCCGGGGTTTGGTGAAGATGACCAAAAAGTCTGTGAGAAAAACGGCATTGAACTTGTCGTGCCGGTCGATGGTCAGGGCAAATTCACCGACGAGATTTATGACCTGCCCGATTTGAAATTAAAAGGCCTCAATGTGATCGCCGAGCCAGGCGGAAGCAAATTTGGTCTCGCGAATGATCGCATTATCGAGCATCTAAAAAAGTCTGGCAAGCTCATCAGGCAGGAGCAAATCAAACATAATTACCCGCATTGCTGGCGTACCGATACGCCGTTGATTTATCGTGCGCTGCCGAGCTGGTATGTCGAGGTGACGAAATTCCGCGATCGCGCGGTGGAGCTCAATAAGCAAATCAACTGGATTCCCGAACATGTGCGCGATGGCCAGATGGGTCATATGCTGGCGACCGCGCCGGATTGGAGTATTTCGCGCAACCGTTTTTGGGGCACGCCGATTCCGGTGTGGCGCAGCAAATCCGGCAAGATAAAAGTATTCGGCTCGATTGCCGAACTCGAAAAAGCCAGCGGCAAAAAGATTACGGATCTGCATCGTCCTTTCATTGATGAAATTGTTATTACTGAAGGTGGCGAAGAATATACACGCGTCGAGGATGTGTTCGATTGCTGGTTCGAATCCGGCTCGATGCCGTTCGCGCAAGTGCATTACCCATTTGAGAATAAAGAGTGGTTCGAATCGCATTTTCCGGCGGATTTTATTACGGAATATGTCGGCCAAACGCGCGGTTGGTTTAATACGCTCATTATGCTTTCGACGGCGCTGTTTGATAAACCGCCGTTTAAAAATTGCATCTGTCATGGCGTCGTTTTGGATGCAGAAACGGGACTGAAATAGTCCAAGCGCCTCAAAAATTACAAAGACCCGCTTGAAGTGATCGACCAGTTCGGCGCGGATGCGCTGCGCTGGCTGATGATTTCATCGCCGGTGATGCGGGGGCAGGATCTTTCGGTAGACCCGGAAGGAAAATTCATCCGTGATATGGTGCGCCTGGCAATCAAACCCATTTGGAATGCGTATAATTTTTTTACGCTTTACGCGAATGCCGATGGCGTGAAGGCGGAAGAAATTTATAAATCTGACTATGGAATGGATTGGTACATATTAGGAGAGTGCAGAACAGCCGTAGAGATTATTGAGCAATCTTTAGATCAATATGACGTTCCGAAAGCATGTGAAACTTCACAAGGTTTTTTTGAATTACTAAATAATGTTTATATTCGAGCAAATAGGGATCGATTTTGGAAGAAGAGTGGCGAGGTTCCAAGGTTAGCACAGGCTTTAATTGATAGAGGCTATACTATTGACACTTTACCAGAAGGGCTTCGTGAGATTTATACTCCCGACTATCAAAGGGGTGACAAAATTGCAGCTTACAACACGTTGTATACGGTTCTCGTTACAATGTGCAAAGCACTTGCTCCACTTTTACCTCTAACTACTGAGCAAATCTATTTAGGTCTTAAAGGTAAGGATTGTGACTCTGTTCATTTACAATTTTTTCCAGATGTAAGTAACTTTGAGAGAAACGAAGAAGGAATATCGGAAATTCGTCGTACGCTTGATATTTGCAATGCTGCTCTCTCAATAAGAAGCGCTGAGAATATTCGAGTGCGCCAGCCTTTAAGAAAACTTACGGTCTATAGCCAGTCCTGGATGCCTGAAAAAGGCATGGAACCTGGGACCAGATCGTACATAGAAAATGAAGTTAATGTGAAGGAGATTGAATTTTCTTCTGATTTATCAGGAGTTGCAAACTTTAATGTAAAAATCAATTTCCCGATTGTCGGAAAACGTTTGCCGCAGAAAATGAAGCAGCTGATTGCCGCATCAAAGCAGGGCGATTGGAAAGCATTGCCAGATGGACGCGTACAGGTAACAGACGAAGTGCTGGAACCGGCAGAAGCGAGTCTCACGCTTACGCCTAAAAATCCCAAAGGTGCGCAGGCTCTTTCTACCAACGATGCGCTGGTGATTCTGGATTTAGAAATTACCGAGGAACTGCGTAAAGAAGGGATCGCGCGTGATCTCGTGCGGATGATTCAGCAGGCGCGCAAGGATGCAAATCTGAACATTACCGATCGCATTACGTTGCAGGTGGAAGGTGACGCAGATGTGATTACCGCGTTCGACCAGTATAAAGATTATATCGCCGAGCAGACGCTTGCTTCTTCCGCGGCAAAAGCTGCACCGCAAGGTTTTAAGGCCGAAGGCGAAATCGAAGGTAAAAAAATTACGATTGGTTTGAGCAAAGCCGCGTGATTATGCTATAAACAAACGTCAGGAAAACTATGGTTCGCCCCGCACAAAAAATCCCCGTGATGAAACCGCTGCTGCCAACGGTCGATAAAATTGTGCCGTACATGCAAGAGGTGGATAAAAATCGCTGGTATGCGAATTTCGGCCCGCTGGTGATGAAATTTGAAGAGCGTATGGCGGAGCTGTTCGGTATTGAGCCGGCAGAAATTATTTCGACTTCCAGCGGCACAGCTTCCATCGTGGCGTGTATGCGGGCGATGAATTTGCCGCAGGGTGGATTGTGCATTTGCCCCTCCTGGACGTTCGCGGCAACACCAGCGGCGGCAATGACCGTTGGGCTTGTACCGCATTTTGTCGATGTGGATGAAAAAAGTTGGGTGATAGAGCCAGAAGCGGTGAAGGAACAGCTTAAATATATTCCCGGTAAGGTGGCATGCGTTATGCCCGTTTCAGCGTTTGGCTATCCGATAGACACCGAAAAATGGCAAAAATTTCAGGATGAAACGGGTATTCCCGTGATTATTGATGCGGCGGCGGCGTTCGATTCTGTGCTGCAGGCGAATGTGATGAAAATTAATAAAGTGCCACTCGCACTTAGTATGCACGCAAGCAAGACATTTGGTATTGGTGAGGGTGGGTTGCTTATTTCAAAAGATCGAAATTTGATTCATCGTTCACGGCAGATGAGTAACTTCGGCTTCAAGACTTCACGCGAGATCGAACTGCCGGGCATCAATTCTAAAATGAGCGAATATTCCGCGGCGGTGGGTCATGCCGCGCTTGATGAATGGCCGCAAAAGCGCGCCAAATTGTTGGAACTTGCTGGCTGGTATCTCGAAGAATTTGGCAAGCATCCGCAAGCGCGTATTGAAGTGCGTTTGCATAAGGGGCTTGCAAATTCGACCTGCAATGTGCGCCTTCCGGCTGGCCGCGCAAATGAGGTGATCGAGCAGCTAAATGCAGAAAATATCGAGGCGCGTAAATGGTGGTATAAAGGTTGTCATCAACAAGTAGCGTTCAAAGATTGCCCACGGTTCGCGTTGCCTGTTACTGAAAAACTGGCCGAATCCACGATTGCGATTCCGTTCTCGCTTGGTATGAAAAAAGACGAAGTGCAGTATATCGTTAACCAGCTTGTGTCGCTCTTTTAATGGCCAATTACAAACCAATCGGCGGATTTTTTGGTTTGGAATTGCCTGATTTTTCTTCTAGCGTTTCCGTTTATGAACATTGGAAAAATCGAAAGAAAATCGTGCATTATAAGAATGCACGCAGTGCGCTTTATGCGCTTATAAAGGATCAAAAACCAAAATGCTGCTGGTTGCCAGCCTATATATGCAAAGACCTTGCAGAAGCGGTTGTTAAAGCAAAAACGCCGGTAAAATTTTTTCCTATCCACGAAAATTTATCCCCCGATATCGGCTTTTTAGAAGCGCAGGTGAAAAAGGGGGATTTGGTTGTTGCGGTGGATTATTTTGGGAAACTTCCCGCGAAAGATTTTTTGAAATATGTGCGCAGACGGAAAGATGTTACGTGGGTTGAAGACCGGGCACAGGCTTTTTCACCAGGGAAAATCTGGGGAAGTTATGTGCTTTATAGCTGTCTCTTATACACATCTGACG
>CAYPXJ010000001.1:51393-53432 GCA_964414595.1 uncultured Rickettsiales bacterium | reverse complement strand
TATGTGCTTTATAGTGCGCGAAAATTACTAGGTGTGCCAGATGGAGGTTTATTGGTTGGCGAGGGAGCTATGCCAGCGCAACCTAAAAGTGAAACGTTATCCGCCAAGGAATTCGCCGCGTCTCTACTAAGGTTTGAAGATATCGAGCAAACGCGAAATGATGTATGGTACGCGGCGTATCGCCAGGCGGAAGAAGCGATGAAGCCGGAAATAAAAGCGATGAGTCGTTTATCGCAATGGATATTGCATCATACTCCTTGGCGTCTGCTAGGTAAGGACCGCCAGAAAAATTTCCGCTATTTGCAAAAACACCTGCGAGATATTGCGCTTATTCAAGATTTTCCACGTGACGCAGTGCCCTTTGGTTTTCCGATCCAGGTAAAAAACCGTGATAATATTATAAAGAAACTGCATGCGAAAAAAATTTTTGCCGCCATTCATTGGCCCAATCTGCCGAGTTCCGCAAAAGCATTTCCATTTGAACATCAGATGGCAAAATCTATCCTGACACTGCCGTGCGATCATCGTTACACCGAAGAAGAGATGCAGCATATCGTATTAGAATTAAGGAAAATTCTTTAATGCATCCTTATCTTTCCACGGCTTATGCTGCGGCTTTTGATGCGCCGTACAAACCCCTGATTCTGCCGTATAGCGGTGTGGCAACACTTGCGCGCCCTATCGGAGATACAAAATTATCGGATGTGATGGGATGCTATCCGCTTTTTCCTATAATGGAGCAAGATAAACTGGCCGAAGATTTAGAGAATCTTCAAGGCTATGTAAGCTTTACCTGTGTCACCGATGTTTTTTTTCACGCGAGTGAAGAAGCTTTGAAAACGACGTTTGACCATGTGGCCGCTTTTAAGCCGCATTATGTTTATCGCGCGGATGGAAATGAGCCTGCGTATAACAAACATCATCGTTATGAAATTAAGCGCGCGCAGAAGCAGGTTGAGACGCGCGTTATTGCATTAAAAGACTATTTGGATGATTGGTTTACGCTTTATCAAGAGCTTGTATCGCGCCACGCTATTGGCGGCATACAAAATTTTTTCGCGGCTCTTGCGCGTATGGAAGAGCTGACGATGGTGGGCGCCTTTCTTAAAGATGCTCTGGTTTCGGCACACTTGTTTTTTGCATATGGAGATTATGCCTATAGCCATTTGGCGGCCTCCAGTGAGGCAGGATATAAAGCGGCGGCGGCTTATGCCGTGAATGATGCTGCGTTGCGTCATTATTTGGCCAAGGGCATAAAAGCATTGGATTTTGGCGCGGGGGCAGGCGTAAGCGAAGCTTCAAAAGGCTTGGCCAAATTTAAGCAGGGATTTGCTAATACGGAACTCTCCAATTTCGTTTGCGGAAAAATTCTGGATAAAGTGGCGTATCAAAAACTTTCTGCGGAAAAAAATACGAAATTTTTTCCGGCGTATCGTGGTTAACGATATTCTTTTTTGAGAATGCCCATATTCACGACATCGTGAAAAGCGCCATCTTTATATATGCCTTCGCGCGCAGCGCCTTCGTTACGAAAACCAATTTTTTCATAAAGTTTTAGCGCGCGATCATTATAGGCGATAACCGAGAGATAAATACGATGCAAGTTCAGGTTAAGAAAACCGTGATCCAGCATCACCCGCGTAGCTTCTTCGCCAAAACCATGGCCCCAGTATTCCTTATTGCCGATAACAATGGAAAACTCTGCAGCGCGATTAATGGGATGAATATTGGTAAGATTCACATTGCCGAGATAACGACCATCTTTTTTGTGAATCATAGCCAGGCGCACATTGCGATCCCGATGTTTTAGATATTGATCAAACCAGGCTTCATCCACGTCGCTTGAAATAAATAAAAAATTATTGCCGAGGAAATGCATCACGTCCGGATCATTGCGCCATTCATTGAGTATAGGCAAATCACCGCGTTCAAGTTCGCGCATGATCAGATTTTGCGTTTCGCGGCGGAAGGGCATAGTTACCTTTTACAGATGATATAAATGCTTGCGCACAAATCGGGATAAAGCTGGCCAAGCTCGT
>CAYPXJ010000001.1:27718-51383 GCA_964414595.1 uncultured Rickettsiales bacterium | reverse complement strand
GTAGCATCCATCCAGATAAGCTTGATTGATGATATCGGTTTGCATGAGCTTATCAAACTGGAAATTCGCCAGCGCTTTAAAGAAAACGCCGCCTCGATGGGTGATAGCTAAGCCCGCATCCGTAACATCGCGCTCCAACGTATCAAGTGCATAGGTGATGCGGTGACCATGCTCGCGCTCGCCGGGTGTAACCGCGCTATTATGCGAAATAAGGCCCATTTTTACTGCGATTTGACGCGAAGGAGCATTTGCGTTTGGACAGGCAATAAAAAGCAGGCCCTCTTTGCTAAGCCATGATTTGGCGCGCTTGAGAACGTTTACCGGATTATCCAGATGTTCCAGTGTGTGCACGAGAAAAATCGCATCGTATTTTTGGCGGGGGGTAAAATTTTCAAACAAACTATGATGAAAAACAGCTGATTTCTTTGCCTTTTTAAGGCGTGTTTCCGCTTTTTTAATAGAGTCTTTTGCCGCCTCTACAACCTCAAGCTTGGTAAAATAATCGGCAAGATGCACGGTCATTTCGCCATCATAGCAACCCATCTCCAATGCTTTGCCGCCCTGAAAAAACGCAGCGAAGCTCTGCATCATGTAGCCACGTAAAACTTCATCGAAATCGTATTTATATTTACGTTCGGCGTTATCTTTAAGTTCGCGATTGTAATTGCGTATCATCCTTGCCCCGGCTGGTACATACGCTTTTCCGGTGGTTGATACCATTCTTCTAATGTAGCCGGCACGCGCGCATTATAGCCAATGATTTGACGTAACCAAGGCGTCAAACTTTCGCGTTTTTCATAACCCGTTACGCGCGGGTAGTCCATTTGCTGCTTCATGAACGGCTTGGTGAAGGTGAGGGTTAACGCGCGGCGCTGCTTATTGGTATTGTTCATACCGCCGGCATGCCAGAGATTGGAATTAAACCAAAGCAAGCTCCCGGCAGGGCCTGTGGCACGCTCCGCGTGCTGAAAGAAATATTCATCACTGGGTTTTTCTTCTTTTTTATGGGTGCCGGAAAGAAGGTAAGTTGCACCATTTTCTAAGGTAAATTCATCCAGCATGACTAGTAAATTGAGCATGAACGGCATATCCCCGGAGAAGGTACGAATATCGCGGTGAACATTTCGCGTGTAGGCCATTTTTTGCGGCTGGTTGATATAAGCACCGTAGGAATTAAGAATGTATTTCCCACCAAAATAATGCTCCATGAAATCGTTATTTTTCTCAAGCGCCACGAGCAGTTCAAGAAAACTAGAGCCACGACCTAGTAAATGATGGGCCGTGCCTTCCATATTATCGCCTATACCCGCTTTTTGCTGCAGTTTTCTGCCTTCTTCATAAGCGGTTGCGAGATCGTTATTCAGGGCATCTACCAATTTTTTACTGATAAGGCCCGGCATGACGCACCAACCTTTTTCTTGCAGAGATTGTTCTGCGCTTAGTATTTTTTTTGCTGCTTGCACCACTCTCTCCATGCACTACGTAATGTTGCTTCTAGATTTTTCGCATGACGTGGCCCATCGCACAAGGGCGAAGTTTCTAGCTTGTGGCGTAAATGTTGGCGTGTGGTATGGAGAAGAGAGGAATCTTGCGCCAGCTGAGTTGCAATTTCTTTGTAGTTTTGTTTGTTTTGCGCAATCCATTCCGGATGGCCAAGATGATGCAAAATCGTTTCGCCCACATGCGCGATGAGACGATCGCCCTTGAGCGTTACAACAGGGACTCCCATCCAGAGAGTTCCGATGGTGGTGGTGCCACCGTTGTAAGGGAAGGGATCCAGGGCAATATCTACGCGTTGATACGCCTCAAAATAGGCCTCATGATTTGAAAAGCCTTCAAGAATCAAGCGAGTGGATTCTATGCCTAATTTTTTGCACTCTTCTGTAAACGCGGTGCGCGTGTGCGCATCGTCGAGGGATTGGTTTTTGATAAAAAGTTTAGCCGTCGGTACGGCGTGAAGAATTTCTGCCCATAAGCTGAGTACGTCTGGGGTAATTTTCGCCAGTGCGTTGAAAGAACCGAACGTGACGTAGCCATTTTTCAAAGCAGGCGGTGTACCGGGATCGATAGTGTATGTCGGCAATTCAAATACGGCAGAATTTTCCGGCAGGCGAAGCGGTTTTTCGACATAGAGATGCTCTTCTTCCGGCGGCACAAGATGTTTATCAGTCAGAATATAATCGATGCGCGCAAGGCCGGTGGTGTTGAAATATCCAATCCATGTGCATTGTATCGGCGCCGGTTTTGCGGCGAAGATGGCCAAACGCGCTAGACCTGTGTGGCCCGACAGATCAATCAGAATATCGATGGCATCATTACGAATAAGATTAATTGTCTGAGCGTCGGAAAGAGGCGCGATATCCCGCCAGGCAGTGACGTAGGATCGCAAACGATCCGAAACCGCATCATGATTTGAGGCGGCATGGTTTGCATACACAAAGATTTCCAATTTATCGCGATCATAATGGCGTAAATCCGGCTCGATGAAAAACGCGACAGGATGGTGACGCAAATCGCCGGAAACAAGGCCAATGCGTAGTTTACGTTCTGGTTCGAGACTATTGTTGTAGTCAGGGATGGGGCGTATGGCGGCTTCAATCATCGCGCCGCAGCGTTTGGATTCTTCGAACAGGTATTCACGCGTTACATGCGGATCGTAATGCAGAGAAAACAAATAATTACTGATAACGGAGAGATGAATGCCTGGTTCCTTCAGGGCGCGGCGGAAATACGCCAGTGCCTCAAGAAGTTTGCCCTGATTTTTAAGTACCTGGCCCATATTATTCAGTGCAACCACGTGATGTGGATCGCGTGTAAGTACCTGCGTGTAATAATCCAGCGCGGTTTGTAGCGCGCCGTCCTGTAGCGCGAGATTGCCTAGATTATTATAAGCCCAGACATTTTCTGGATCTTGCGCGAGCAGCGTTTGATATGTGGTGCGGGCGGCTTCCTTTTCACCCAGACGATTTTGCATGTTGCCAAGATTCAGCCGCGCGCCGTGATGCGCCGGATGAAGTTCTAAAAGTTGGGCGTAAAGTGCGGCGGCTTTGCGATATTCGCCGGTTTGGTCATAACAATAGGCCAAGCCATACAGAGCGTCGGGCTGATTTTTATAATAATGAAGGACGGATTGGTAGAGCGCCACCGCTTGGGCGAATTGACGCACTTGTTGATGTTGGTAAGCGCGCTGTAAAAGAGAAGGTAAGTTAGGCGAGGGCTCGTTCGCCGTCTTTTTTGCTGCGGCACGCCGGAATTTACGGGACATCAGGCAGTCTGCTTATGGCACCATTCGCGCCAGGCGCCGCGCAAAGTTTTTTCAAGATTAGCGGCGTGACGAGGGCCATCGCATAAAGGTGATTTTTCCAACTTTTTACGCAGCGTTGATCGTAACTCCGTCAGCTTCTGTATATCGCCTGCTAAATCGACAGCGATTTTGACGTATTCTTGTTTATCGCGCGCGATCCACTCGGGGTGGCCCACGGCATAAAGACATGTTTCGCCCACATGCGAAATTAAACGGTCGCCTTTAAGGTTTACCAGCGGCACACCCATCCACAAAGTACCAAGCGAGGTGGTGCCGCCATTGTATGGAAACGGATCAAGCGCAATATCGATGTTATTGTAGCAACGGTAATACTCTTTAAGGGGTGATTTGCCATCAAAGGTAACCCGATCCAATGTGATACCGAGGTTGATGAGTTTTTGTTTGTAAATTTCGAGAGAGCCCTTATCGTCAAAGGATGCGTTTTTGAAATAGAGCCGCGAATTGGGCACAGCATGTAAAATATCGGCCCAGGTAGAAAGCACCGTATCGGTAATTTTCGCCAGCGCGTTAAAGGAGCCGAACGTGATGTAGCCATTTTTAAGCGCTGGTAAGGGCGCGACATCAATCGGAAAAGTGGGAAGAGCAAACACCGCTGAATGTTCCGGCATACGAAGTGGCTTTTCCACATAGAGATGCTCTTCCTCGGGCGGCAGCAAGTATTTATCCGTAATGATGTAATCCATGGTTGGTAAACCAGTGGTATCAAAATAACCGATCCAGGTGCACTGAATAGGCGCGGGCTTGTAGGCAAATACGCCGAGTCGGTTAAGTGCTGTATGGCCGGAGAGATCAATAAGGATATCGATGCCGTCCTCGCGGATTTTCTCAGCGACTTGCTTATCGGAAAGGCTCATAATGTTGGTCCAGTGTTCTACGTGCGCCTTTAGGCGATCTGAAACAGCGTCCAGATCTTTTGTATATTGATTCACGTAGCAAAAAATCTCCATTTTTTGTGGATCGTGGTATTCGAAATCCGGCTCAATGAAAAAGGCGACCGGGTGCTCGCGCAAATCACCGGAGATAAAACCTACGCGTAGCTTCCTCTCTGCATCCGGCGCATTTTCATAATGACCAAACGGTGTAACGTTATCGGAGATGAGTCTGGCGTATGTTACGTGGTCGCGGAAGAGATCTTCCGGTGAGAAGTCAGCATCGTAATGCGCACAAAAAAGATAGTTATTAATAGCCGTTGAGAAACTTTTATCGCATTCGATTGCCTTTTTATAAAGCGGCATCGCCTCAACCAACTTACCCTGACCTTTTAGAAGATTCCCATAATTACTATAGGCGGCGGGGTTGCTTGGTTCGAGGCGGATCGCGGTTTTGAAATTTTCGATTGCTTCGTCTGTGCGGGTCAGCTGATGCAGCATATTGCCTTTGTTAATATAGGCGAATGCGTTTTCCGGGCGGAGATGAATGGCTTGATTAAAGCACTGCTCCGCTTCTTCGTAGCGCTTATTATGCATGAGCAGCGAACCCTTATTATTATAGGCAAGGCCGTGTGTAGGATTTGCGGCAATGGCGTTATCGTAATATTTTTCCGCCAGATCCACTTTATCCATTTGGTCGTAAATATTACCGAGTGCTGTAAGGCTGTCGTAGTAATTCGGTTTTTGCTTTAGGATTTTTTCATGCAGCGCGATTGCTTCAGGCCATTCACGATGATGCATACGAATAAGCGCGAGATTGTAATTTAGATCAATATCATCCGGGTAAAGGGCAAGACCTTCATGCAGATATTTCTCTGCAACCTCGTGCTTGCCGATGGTATAATAACCGTTGGCCAAGTTTACTAAGCTATCCCGAAATCCGGGTTTCTTTTCGAGGACGTAGTGAAATGTTGCAAGGGCTTCGGGAAAGCGATTTTGGTATTTGAGTGCGAGACCAAGCGCATTCCAGGCATCGTAGTCATCTTCTTTCTCCTGAAGCAACGCGCGTAAACTCTTTTCCGCCTCACTATACATTTTCTGATCATAAAAAAGCATGCCTATCTGGAATAAGGCCTTTGGATTCTTCGGCGAGATCATCAGAATCTTATGAAAACACGACGCGGCTTCGTTAAAGCGCTGTTGCGCTCCCAGAATAATACCCAGATTAAGAAGTATATCGATATCGTCATTAGCAATGGCGTGCGCATGTTCTAAAAGAGCGGTTGCCGTTGAGGAGTCACCGGTTTGATGGGCAATGATGCCAAGGTAATGCAAAGAGTCTGCGTGGTCGGGATCTATTTGAAGACACTGGTGATAGAAATTCGCTGCCTCCGCATACTTATTGGCGCCGTGATAACGTTGTGCTTCTTCAAAGAGACGGGCAAGTTTCGGATTAGAAGATGTTCTGTTACTTTTCTTGGAATTTGTGGGCATGCAAAGGTTATGCGGGAGGTAGATTTTTTCTGCAAGAAAATCATGTGATTAACCAGATTAAAAATAAGTTAGTTAAAATTTTCTCTTTCTAAATTATGGGGTTAGAGAAAATAGCGCTTGTGAATTTGACCATTTGTTGCTATACATGAGAGTGGGCAAGTAGCCCTAGTGTATTTAACTATGGATCCAAGTAGGAGGACCTTATGACTTCAATCAACACTAACATCGGCGCCTATTTTGCGCAGCAGAACCTGCGCAGCGCCAATACGGATGCGACCAATTCGATTGGTCGACTTTCCAGCGGTAACCGCATCGTAAAAGCGTCGGACGACGTAGCCGGCCTTTCGGTGGGTACCATTCTTCGCACAAACGTTTCGACGCTTCGTGCAGCTCTTGTTAACACCGGTCAGGCTTCCAGCCTTCTGCAGGTTGCAGACGGTGGTCTCTTGAACATTGGTGAGATTCTGCAGCGTCAGAAAGCGCTTTCGGTACAAGCGACCGCGGGTACGCTCTCTTCGGCTGAACGTTCATACCTCAACCAGGAATTCCAAAACCTGCGTTCTGAGATTGATCGTCTCGTGGAAAACACCAAATTTAACCAGGTGCAACTTCTGAATGGCAGTTTGTCGAAAGCAACCGCCATCACCACCAACAGCTACGATGCCTATATTGATCGTGGTGCGGATAACACGAACGATTTAACGGAAATAAACGCAAGCGCAACCTTGCTTACTTTAACAACGGCTGGTGGTGTGCCTGCTAACGGCGCTACTCTCACCGTCAATGGTCTCAAGATTGAGTTTACGACGGCCGCTCCGGGTACTTCGGGTGGTGCGGGTAAAGTAACGATTGGTTCGGATATCACGAACACCGCTGCTAACATTGTTCGCTTCCTGAATACAAGCACGGATGCGCGTGTGGCGAACCTGCAATTTACAAGTACAGGTGGCGCTATTACAGCTGCTTGGGCTGGTGGTGAATTCCAGGGTTTAACCTCTACGGCTATTGTTAGCGCTTCCGGTACGGGCGTATTTACGTCGCTTGCTTCTAACGTTACCTTAACGGGTACGGTGGAAGTGGTGGATGGTTTGTCCGCTCGCCGCACTTTTGCGGTTGGCGATGTTGTGAGTGAATATTTCGCTCGCGGTACGGCAAACGGTAGTGATTCCGGTCTTGCTATTGACGTCACGGGCGTTAGCCGTGCGGAGGGCTTTGTTGGCCGTTTCGGCGATCTTACCCGTCTTGAACTGTCGGTTGATGCTGTGGGTGACGATAGTGTTGGTTTCTCGATGCAAATCGATGACATCACCTACTCTGTCGCTGCAACAGACGTTGTATCTTCGCTCGGGCCAACAGCGATTACGTTGACGGGTCGTGACAGCCAGGGTTTAGCAAAGGGCGGCACGATTGTGCTTAACCTTAAGCTGAACGCACTGACTGCGAATGATGTAACTTCACAAGCGGCTGTTGATGTCCTTGAAGAAAAACTCAATGACGCGCTTAAAAACGTTGTGTTTGTTCAAAACCGCGACGTAACCAGCTTTGCAGGTACTATCGTAACCGCGAATGGTGAGGAAGTAGCTCGTTTGGAAACGGCACGCGTGGATTTCCGCAGCTATGAGTTTGAAGATGTGAACGTGGAAGGTGTTACGGTCACTGCGCCTGGTTTCGGTGAAACGGATGGCAAGATAGAAGTCACCATCAATGGTGAAGTTTATCGCAGCTTCTCCGGCATTGGTGCTCTTATCGAGGACAACACGCTTCTATCGCTCCAGAACGTAAGCGATCCTTATAAATCGCTCACTATTCTGCTGGGTGACGGCGACCTTGCTACGAACAGTGGTTACGGCCTTGATATTCGTACGCAAACGAAAGCTGATGCGGTGCAAGCTGCGTTGGAGCAGGCGTTTGGGGTTGCGGATGGCAATGCTAAATTGCAGTTCCAAACCGGCTCTACTGCGGACGATTCGATTGGTATCGAAATCCGTAGTGCAAGCGCTGCAAATCTGTTCAACGGCCTTGATGCGGATAATTTCAACATTTTGACGGTTGAAGATGCAAATGCGGCTAGCGATGTGCTGGACGACGCGATTGGTTATGTGACCTCGCTCCGTGCAGACGTTGGTTCCGCACAGTCTCGCTTTGACTACGCGGCTGCAAGCCTTGAGACATCGATCCAGAACGTGGATGCTGCTCGCTCCGAGTTCTTAGATGCGGATATCTCTGAGGAGGCAACCATGTTTGCTCAAGCTCAGGTGAAACTGCAGGCTTCGATCTCGGTGCTGGCTCAAGCGAACCAGCTGCCGCAGAACCTGCTGAAACTGATTGGGTAATCCTTGAGGGGGGTGTGGGTGTAGCGGCTTAGGCCGCTATGCCCACCCTGCCATCTGGTTTCCAGATGTAATATAGGGCACTATTATGACCATTATCAGTACAAACGGTCCAATTCCCTATCCGGCTCCTCAAGCGACAGGTAAGCCTGCGCGCGTTGAACTTCCAATACAACCCGTGCCGGCGAATTTGCCTGCAGTTCCTGTGAAGGAACGCTCAGTTGAGGCGCAAGGGAATTTTGACCTTGCACGCATCAAAGCGATTCGCGAAGCGCTTGCAAATATGTACGCAGTTAGCGATGTTCGCTTTACTATCTACAAGCAGAACGGTGAGTCTTATACTCGCATCACCAGCCTACGAGATGGAAACGTTCACACGATTCCAGAACCTGATATTATCTCGATGGGCGGCGGTGGCGCTGGTTCGTTTGTAGAGACGGTTGCCTAGGTAAGGCGGCTTAAAATTATAACATGTCTACTGCGCAGTATGCGTGGTAAACAGGGGTAATTTATGCAAGTTAGTTTTGGCAATCTTTCGGTAATTGGCGGGAAGTCGGTACTTTCTGGCGCAGGCGGATCCGGTATTGATACGGAGAGCCTGGTCAAAAGTCTGGTGGAAGCGCGTGAGATTCCGAAAACGAAGCTGACCGACAAGCAAACGGCGAACACGGATAAACTTTCGGCATTGGGTGACTTTCGTACGTCACTAACTACCTTCCAGAGCACCACAAATTTTCTGCGTAATCCACCTAGCTTCGGCGTTTCCATTACGAATGCCTTTGATTATCGAACTGCATTTGTTACCGCGAGTGATGGTTCGGCATCAACAAACTATGTCACGATTCAGGCGGAGACAGGCGCGGAGATAGGCAGCTATGACATTACGGTAGATAATCTGGCCGTTGCAAAGTCCAACACGAGTATTTCCTTTTCCAGCAAGACCGCGGGAATTGCTACTCTTACTGGAGCTGGCGGAACACCGAAAGCTGGAACGTTTACCCTTAACGGGGAGAGCGTTACTATCGAAGTTGGTGATAGTCTTGAAGATATCGTATCTAAAATAAACAGTACCAGTTCAAACAGCGATACACGCGCTTCTATCATTCAAGTAGGGGATGCCGAATTCAAATTGCGTCTCTCTGCAACCAACACGGGCACGGCAAACAGTTATACTACGGGTGGTGATGCCACCGTATTTAATTCGATGTTTACCGGGGTGGGTGCAAGTTCTCAGGCTGCAGAAAATGCACAGATCACGATTAATGGATCTATCACGGTAACGCGCTCAGAAAATAGCTTTGCGGATGCAATTGACGGTGTCACCATCAATATTTTTCAGGAAACAGGTGCGGCAACGCTGCGTGTAGATATTGATAATGATATCGAAAGTGTGGCCACCGCTATCACCAATTTTGTAGATGAGTTTAATAATTTAAAAGTCTTTGCCGCTAAACAGCAGGAACGCGACGAAGAAGGAAATTACGTTGAGACAGCCATTCTTGGCCAAAACCAACTTCTTAGTAATACGCTTAGCCGCTTAACTTCCGAACTTGCGAATGTTTTTGGCGGTATCATTATTCCAGGTGCTAGTGGTACGAATGATTACGGTATCAGCTTAAGTGATTTTGAAGGCGATGCTGAAACTCCCGCTATCCGTAATATTCTGCAAGTTGACAACGCTAAGTTGGTGGCGGCGCTGGAATCTAATTTTGACGAGCTACGGGAGAAATTTGAATTCCAAATGAATTCCTCTTTGGGTGGTAACTTGCTGGTATTCGAGCGCACCAACCAATTTAGTATCGAGGAATTTGATTTGGATATTGATTACACGGTAGTTCCCGACACAGTTACAGGCACTACCCAAGCTGAAGTGACGTATGTAGATGATAATGGCGCCACACAAACCATTTATGCAGATATTACTTTTAGTACGCCCGAAACGGCAGCAAGTAAGGATGTTACAGAGGGCATTTTAGGTGCTGCTACGGCTACGGACCTTTTTTCGAGTCTTTCCGATGGCGATAATTTCCGCATTACCTTAGTGGATATCGATGGCACCACCACGGATTTTGATTTTACGTATCAGACGGTCATCTCAGACCCCAATACGGAATTTAATACGCTCACCAATCTCGCTACGGCGATCAGCAATCAAACGGATTTGGTGGCAACGATAAGTAATAATAAATTGCTGGTTCGGCCAGCAGATAGTGATGGCTTGCAGCGTATGCAATTCAGCAATCTCGGCTTGGCAGATATTGTCGGGGAACTGGAATTGACTGACACAGCTGTTCCGACGGCGACCATTACAGGCCAGGAAGGAACGGTTCTGGAGGGGTTATCTTTTATTTATGCCGGCGATGGCACGGATACGACCACAGTGACCCTTAGTCAGGGTGTTGGCGATCGTATTTATAATGTTCTGGAAGACTTGCTGGTGGATGATACGGGCTTGCTTGATACTGAAGTTGCTTCTTTGAATAGTCAGCAAGATCGTATACAACAAGAGATAGATAGAATTGAGCGGCAGATCGAAGATTATAGAGACCGTTTGTTGGCTCAATTCCAAGCGCTTGAGCAAGTAGTGGCGTCGGTTAACACGCTTCTTTCCTTCCTTCAGGCGCAGGCAGATTCGGTCAATGGAGCGCGTTAGGAGAGCAATATGAATAGTTCACAAGCAAAAATTGCTTATACGAATGCCGCCGCGAACGTAAGTAAAACCCGCCAAGTTGTCATGTTGTACGATGGGCTTATCCGCATGGTGCAGCAAGTGAAAACGGCCATGGAAAATAATGAAATTGAAAAGCGCTATAATCTTTTGCAGCAAGCATGCAATGTGATTTTAGGGCTTCAAGCCAGCCTGGATTTTGAGCGCGGCGGTGAAATCGCGCAGTTGATGGATAAATATTACAGCTCTATTGATGCGCGTTTGATTTCTCTACACCGCAGACAGGATATAGCCGTGGCCGATCAAGTGGTGAAAGAGCTTAAAATGATGCGCGATGCCTGGGTGGAAGTGGATCGTCAGGCTTCCAGTGGAGAGTTTGAAGAAAAAAAAGAGATGATGGAGCTTACTCCATCGGCAGCGAAGATCGAAAGTATTAGCTGCAGCATTTAGTTCTTGAAAAGAACGTCTTTTCGCACGGCGAATACGTCTAGGTCATCCTTATAAAATAGATACCCGTGTTTATGCAGTGTTTTTTCCACTATTTTTCTATCCTCTAAACTTAAATTTTCAACTTCTAGCGTTACTACCTTTGGCGCGTAGCGATCAAAATCAAACTGTTTGAAGATGATATAATCATAGCCTTCAGCATCAATTTGCAGCACATCAATAACCGCAGGCTTATGCTTATCCAGCAGTTCTTGAAGTGAAGTGCAGGGCACCTCAACTTGTACAACGTAATCTTTATAGGCCGATAGTTTGTGGGGTAAGAAACTGGACATGCCGCATACCCATTCCGGCAAACCGGCCTGCTTAGCGACGTTGTATGGGATATGATAAAGGGTTTTACTTTCTGCCTTTTCGGTAATGGCGATATTTTCGAAAGATAAATTTTTCTGATGCCGGTAATTTTCTTTTAACTGCACCATCATATCGGGTAGGGGCTCTACCAGAATACCGCGCCATTCGTAGGTGGTGACAGCACGATGAATTGGGTCGTAAGAAACGCCGTTCATTGCTCCAATTTGCAGGAAAAAAACAGGTTCCTTGCTAATGAAATCAAACACTTCTTTGCGTGAAAAATGACAATTCTGTTTGTATTTGGAAAGTAATTTATCCCGGCTTTTATTGTAGCGCTTATGCGAATTTTTATTAATCGTTACTGCCCACGTAAGTGCATCATTGCCATGCGTGGTATCCATAGCTTCTTCTGGTGCAAGATAGGAAACATCGGTGGAGGATTTTAAAAAATGCGCGCGGCATGCGGAGAGTGCAATCTGATCTAAGAACCAGCGGGTGGTTTTGGATTTAAAATTTTCAAAGATGAAGCTTGCTACGTGACCCAGATAATTTTTTGCTGCGGATGTCGGTTTCGCATAGAGAAAGCCGGCCATAATTTCTTCCCAAAAAGGTGCATTATTGCTGGCGACAAGGGCTAAATCTTTAAGGCGTTGCGGTAAAAAATTATCCCACGAATTTTGGAATAGCGCGTCCGCATCCATTAGAATGATAGGGTGGTTATAGTGTTGCAGAAGCTGATACGCGCGGATGAAACGCACGCAAGAATAGTATACCACCGGTTTTTCGCCAGGGGGCTCACCGTCTTCCAGCGAATAACCTATGGAAATCTCGGGAAGTCTTTTCTGTAGTAGCTTAAGTGCCTCAATGACGCTGGCATTGGGCATATAGAGATGAAAATGGAGGGCGATTTTTTCTGCATTTGTTGATGCGACAGAGTAAGCAAGGGGCAGCCCATGTTCAAAAAAATACTTACTGTCGCACGCGATAATGGCGATTGGATTATCTTTGTACGGTTGAGCGCGCTGCTCCAGTTTTAATGGGGGTAAAATGCCATCAAAATCGACATCAGCTGACTGGTTGAGGCTGCCGAAATGTACTGGCCATTGCGGAATTTCGCCGGAAAAATACTGCCAGGTCATGGCTGTTAAATCCAGAAGTGGCAGATTCTTTAACTCCGGGTGGGCGAGCAGTGGTGCGATATACGTTCCCGCTTTTTGCCAATTTTTTTCATGCGTATAAATAAAGCCCAGCAAGGACTGCATGAAGGGACTTTTTTCTATAATAAAGGCGTAGCGCTGGGCGAAATCCACGGCATCGTCTACCAAATTCATGCGAAATAGCAGCAAAACTGCATTTTCCATGTAGCTTGGATGGGGGTGAAGTTCGAGAATTCGATGAAGCCCCGATTTTATGGTGTTTATTAGCGCTACCGACTGATAGCCTTCATGTTGATAGAGAAAAAAATTGCTTTGCAGAATAGTGAAGAGCATTAGTTGCAGCGCTAAATCTTCCTTAGAAGTGCTGCGAGTTGGCAGAGAAAGCAGGCGCTCTGCCAGTTGAATAGTATCTACATTCCCGCGCTTGCATACCCAATCCATGAGGTCTTCGGGCAGATTGACGCGTTTTGGTAAGGCCAACGATTGCGTTAGCATATCGCGGTAATATTGATTTAGTGCTGCGGTTTTAGCGAATTTAGGGTTTTCAATCACAGAAGAAATAGTATGGATTCGCGGGCAGATGTCAAAATGAGATCTAGATTTTCGCAAGGATTCTGCTAGAAAAACAGCCCGGAATTCGAATTATGGCACTCATTTTACAAAAATTTGGCGGAACATCGGTTGCGACGATTGAGCGCATTCTGAATGTCGCTAACAAGGTGGAGCGCGAGCTTAAAGCGGGAAATCAGGTCGCGGTGGTTCTTTCCGCGATGTCTGGCGTTACTGACCAACTGGTGAATTATGCAAAGCAAGTTTCCGCTTTGCAAACCGACGAATCGCTTGCCGAGTATGATACGATTGTTGCAACCGGTGAGCAGGTAACCGTTGGTTTGCTCGCGCTTGCGCTGCAATCGCGCGGGATTAAAGCACGCTCGTGGCTCGGTTGGCAGCTGCCGATTCGCACGGATAGCGTTTATAGCAAAGCCCGCATGGATACGATCGAGACGAAAGAGATTTTGGCTAGCCTAAAACGTGGTGAAGTGGCCGTGGTGCCTGGCTTCCAAGGGCTTGATGATAAAGGCCGTGTGACGACACTGGGCCGGGGTGGCTCAGATACCTCGGCGGTGGCGTTGGCGGCGGCGCTGGAGGCTGATCGCTGCGATATTTATACAGACGTGGACGGTGTATATACCACTGACCCGCGTATCGTTACCAAGGCACGCAAACTTAAAAAAGTGGCGTATGAAGAAATGCTGGAGATGGCCTCGCTTGGTGCGAAAGTGCTGCAGACCCGCTCCGTGGAAATGGCGATGAAGCATCATGTACGGGTGCAGGTGCTTTCAAGCTTTAGTGATGAACCCGGAACCCTCATTGTGGAGGAAGAAGAAGTGTTAGAAAGACGTTTGGTGACTGGCGTAACCTATAGCCGGAATGATGCGCGCATTACGTTGACAAGCGTACCGAATACGCCTGGTGTAGCTGCAGAAATATTTGGCCCGCTCGCGGAGCATGAAATTAACGTGGATATGATTGTCCAGAACGTGACCGAGGATGGCAAATCGACCGACCTTACGTTCACCGTGCAGAAATCGGATCTTGAACGCGCGGTGAAAGCGCTCGAAGGCAAGAAATCGAAACTTGGCTACAAGAGCCTGGTGCAGGATGCGAACGTGGCGAAAATTTCAGTCATCGGCGTCGGGATGCGTAGCCATGCGGGTATTGCGCAGAAAATGTTCCAAACTCTTGCGGAGAAAAAAATCAATATTCTCGTGATTTCAACTTCGGAAATTAAAGTGAGCGTGCTGATTAATGAAGAGTACACGGAATTGGCATTGCGTGCGCTTCATACCGCATACGGGCTGGACAAAAATTCAGATAATTAAAAAGAAAGGGCGACGCTGCTAATGCAGCGCCGCCCCTCCGACTCACTCCGTAGGAGATGGAGTCGGGTTTTGCTCTCCACCGCCAGTGATCTGTTGATAGATCTCCTCGCGATGGACGGGGATGTTCTTCGGGGCTTCAATCCCCAGCCGAACTTTATCCCCTCGAATTTCCACCACTGTGACCTTGATATTGTTATTGATCACAATGGATTCGTTCGACTTCCGTGACAGGACCAACATCTTCGTTGCTCCGCTACGATACGCCCTGTCAAAGGGCGAAACTTTACGGAAGTAGGTTCCATGCTGCGCATGGGGTCTTCCGCAGAACCTATTTAAAGATAGTAAATAGGACTTATCACTGATTATTTTACCAAAAATTAACTAAAATTGCAACGATCAGGCAAAAAATATGCCCTATATAAATCAATAGGTTATATGCCGCTGGGTGGCTTGGAGAGGAAATTTCGCCAATAGTCCCAGCCGGAATAGAGGGTAATGCCGGCGGTGGCCCATAAAAGTATCAACCCAAAACCGTGCAACGCGGTGCCAAAAGGTGCTGCAAGAAGTGTGATAACGGTGACGAGTTGCAGCGTCGTTTTCCATTTTCCGAGATTGCTTACAGGGATTGAAATATTGGAAAGCGCGAGATGTTCTCGCAGTCCCGAGATGAAAATTTCCCGCAGGATGATCAGAATGACTGGGATGATATGCGCGTGATGCGTCGAGGCCATGAGAATGAGCACGGTCGCCACCAGTAATTTATCGGCGATGGGGTCGAGCATTTTGCCGAAATCACTGACGACGCCCCATTTGCGCGAAAGATGCCCGTCGTAAAAATCCGAAATTGCCGCGAGCAAAAATAAAATCAACGTAACATAACGACCCACTGGTTGCGGCAGTTGGTACAAAAGAATAATTACCGGAATCACCGCCACGCGAAACATCGTGAGCGTGTTAGGCAGCTGTTCTTTAGTAAAATAATAATTCAGGTCGATTTTCGGCAATTTCATTTTGTTCCCTCACTGATGCAGGAAATTATAGATCATTTCCGCCGTTTTGCGATTGATTCCTTCAACGGAAGCAATTTCTTCGATCGATGCGTTTTCTACCGCGCGTGCCGAACCGAAACGATTGAGCAAGGCTTTTTTGCGTTTAGGGCCAATGTTGGGAATTTCATCCAACTTGGAAACATACATCGATTTAGCGCGCTTTGCGCGATGTGAGGTAATGGCAAAACGATGCGCTTCATCACGCAAACGCTGTAAGTAATAAAGTACAGGATCATTTTCTTGAAGCTGAAAGGGTTCACGTCCTTGCCTGTAGAAAGTTTCTCGGCCTGCGTTACGATCGGGACCCTTGGCAATGCAAACAATGGCCAGATTTTGTATGCCCATTTCCTGTATCACCTGTTGTGCAACGCTCATTTGGCCCGGGCCGCCATCAATCAGCATGAGATCAGGCCATGTGTTTGGTGTATCGGCCTCATTTTCTGGCGATTGCAGGCGTGTAAGGCGGCGTGTGAGAACCTGACGCAGAATATCATAATCATCACCGCCGGTTATTTCCTCCGCTTCATTCAGGTTTTTCTGAGGCTTCACATTAAATTTGCGGTACGCATTTTTGCGAAAGCCTTCCGGCCCTGCCACAATCATCGCGCCTACAGGGTGGCGACCCATGATATGACTGTTATCATATACCTCAATGCGTTCTGGTGGCTCCTCTAGGCCAAATGCTTGCGCAACTTTTAGCAATATTTCTTCTTGTGCGGCGGATTCGCTCAATTTACGCGTCAGCGCATTTTTTGCATTCTCACACACGGCGCTCATAAGCTCTGCTTTTCGGCCACGTTGCGGCACGCAGATTTCAATTTTCTTTTTATGAATCGTGCTGAGCGCATTTTCGATCATCTCATAATTATCGACATCATGGCTTACTAATAAGGTCGCTGCAGGTTGGTTGGTTTGATAAAAGTCGCTGATGAATGCTTCCAATACTTCACCGGGCGAGGATTCTTCCGTGACTTTGGGGAAGTAAGCGCGATTACCGCGAGGCTGGCCTTGCCGTATGAAAAAAATCTGTATGCAGTAGCGGTTGCCTTCATTGACGAGGCCAATAGCATCCGCTTCGTCTAAATCAACATGATGCAAGCTGCTATTGGATTGCACGGTGCTAAGTGCCTGCAAACGATCCCGTAAGTTGGCCGCTTTTTCGTATTCCATACGCTCCGCGGCAATTTCCATTTGCCGCACAAGGCTTGTGCGCAGCATATCGGTTTTTCCAGCAAAAAAATCGATCACTTGCTGTACAAGTACGGCGTATTCTTCCTTTGAAATATAATTTACGCATGGTGCGGAACAACGCTTGATTTGGTATTCCAAACAGGGGCGTGTACGCGCTTCAAAAAAACTATCCTGACAGGGGCGCACGCGAAATGTTTTTTGTAACAGTGTAATGGTTTTTTTTACATCAAGCGCGGACGTGTACGGGCCGAAGTACAGATGTTCTTTTTTGCGCGCGCCGCGATGTTTTGTAACACGCGGAAAATCGTGATCCATCGTTAACATCACGTAAGGAAAGGACTTGTCGTCTTTTAGCATGATATTAAAACGTGGCTGCAATTCTCGCACGTAGGAAGCTTCGAGCAAAAATGCTTCAGACTCGTTGCGCATGGTAACAAATTCCATCGCAGCAGTGAGATACACCATGTGTTTTAAGCGATACGGCAGCTTGTCGATTTGCGTGTAATAGGTGACGCGTTTTTTCAAATCGCGCGCTTTACCTACATATAAAGGCGCGCCATTTTCATCGAGCATACGATAAACACCCGGCGAAGAAGGTAGAGATTTCAAGCTTTCCTGAATGATTGAAACGGGCATGTCTCTGTTATGCTCTGAATGTAACCTTATTTCAATATCACAAGCCTGTGGATAAGTTTGTTGATATTATAAAGTGCGGTGCGGATTTTCTTATGTTTTGTGAAATGTGGCACGATATTTCTACTTCTATAAGGTGTGTTTATAACCCATTGAATATAAAAATAAATCCGAGATATTTGCTTTTTTAAAAGCGAGATCTGGAACGTCATTCAACTATAAGTAGAGCCTCTACTCAATCTCCAGTATGGGTGTGTACAACTTTGCTGGAATGGCTTTAAGGAAACTCAGCCGCTAACGCACTGATTTATACAAAATTTATGCTTAAGAACGAGCTTGAATTAGCAATTGTTCGATGGGGCGGAAAACAAATTTTTCGCTCACGTCGAATTGCAGCGAACCTGCCATGCCACTAATTTCGATCGCACCGGTAAAAATATCGCGTATCGCTTCCTGATCTTCAGCGGAGAGATTTTTTTGACTACGAAACACAAGATTAAAACGTTTTTTATTCTGACGTTGCTGAACAAATCCATCAAGTTGCAACGCGCCGAATATATCAAGCGTGAGTTCCACCAAAAAGCGCGTGCCTTTTGCATCAGGCTGTTGAGGGTCTTGATGATCTTGATGAAAAATCGTGAAGTAACGTAATTCATTTCCATCTAAGACAGGCACCAAAACACCGCTCCATTGTTGTTGCGTTGCTTGCGCGGTTGTTTGTTCTGGCAACAGGCTGCGCAGCGTTTGGAGTTCGCCTTGAAATTTTTGCATGGTCTCTTGCAATTTGGGGTGATGGGGCAATTCCTGTTTCAGCACTTCGCTCCAGCTACCATCGCGTATGCCCGTCAAAAACCATAATGTTTTAGCGGCAAATTCACGATTTGGTTGAGGAATAAGTGTACGCGAAATATTTTCAAATGTTTCTGGATTTACCATTTTCAATTGCGACATCAGTGTGTCCAGCGAGGTGCGCTGCGTTTCAATCATGCGTATGGCTTCTAATTTTTGCGTCTCCGGGTCGATTGCTTGTGCCACCAGGTTAGGGGCGGGCTTGAGTGTAAGCGGCTCGAGCGTTAATTGTGTGCCACGAGGATACGGTGAATCGACCGAGATGCGTAACGTGCCCAGAGGCGATTCGACGATAGTGGAGCCTGCGCCTTCTTGACCAATAACCGTGGCGGGAATGGCGTTTGTAGCATTGGGTAAAGACGTAACGTTGGGTAAAGATGAGGTATTAGGTAAAGACGTAGTGTTAGCTAGAGGTGCAGCGCTAGGTAGAGTTACAGCGCTAGGCGGGGGTGCGGTATTAAGGGATGCAGTGCCGGGCGTTTGCGTTGGCGAAAGATTGTTTGTTTGGGGCTGGGCTAAGTTTTGTGATGATGTAATGTTTGGAGGGGGACTAGCAAGCGGGGTTTGAGCCGCTGGTTGCTGCGCAGGCGCGGTTCCTGTTTGCGGTGATGTCTGTACTATTTGGGGTGGAATCTGATTGAGCACGCGAAATTGTAGTTGGTCTTGCGTGTTCAGTGCCGTGGGTATTTGCGGTGCGTCTGGTTTGGTAAAAAAACGAACAAGCGATGAAATAAAATCCTGCTTTTGTGGCTGCGGTTGTCGTAACGCGGCGGGAAGTAAGGCGAGTGCATTGGGTGAAGGATTTAACACAATTGCTTCTACAATATCGGGAGTAGAGAGCGAAATTTGGGTGGATGGGGTAGGTTGTTGCGATGCGGTAACGTTGGGTTGTTGCGGCTTGTTGAATAAGGGTTGAAGAATATCTACGCCTGGGCGATTGGTAGAGCCTGTGGTCGCCGCGCTGGCAAGTGTGTTTATGGGCGTTGCAGCGATTTTAGGATCGCTTGCCGTAGAGGTAGAGGAGGTGGTTGCTGCAAGATACGCATCAAGTGGCTTACCATTTACCGCAAGAATTTGCAGATTAAGACTTGGTGACTGACCTGGAACATTCACGGCAACCGGTTTAAGCGTTAACTCCGCACCTTGGGGTAACGTTAGTTGCGCGGAAACGGAAACACGGCCCTGGGGTGTTTGCAAAACTGGATTTCCACTGGCATCAAAATTCACAAGCGTGGCGCTTAAAGTCGGGTTGCGGGATGAGGCAAGCGATTGCAGCAATTTTGTAATCTGTGCGTCGCCTTGCGCGGTAGAGCCCGTGGTCGCTGTAGGCGTGCGTGCAATCGGTGTAGTAGGGGTAATAGGGTTATCAGCCATAAGTCTATACTAAAGAATGCGCTTTTAAGTGCAATCGGCATGACAGACGCGATGAAGCATGCTATCAGATTACACCTATGTCAGGTTCTACAAATAAACAGAAACTTGCTGAGCTGCGCGGTAAAATTGATGCGGTGGATGATAAGATCATCGAACTTTTGCGCGAGCGCAGCACCTATGTGCATGAAGTTGGGCAGCTCAAGCAAAAAGATGCAGCAAAATGTATGATTCGTCCGCAACGTGAAGCGGAGATGGTGCGTCGTATCGTAAAAAAAGCGGAAGGGATTTTTCCACCTGAATATATTGTGCGTATCTGGCGCAACATGATTGCGGGATCAACGACGCTTGAACAAAAACTTACGACTTCTATTTATGCGCCGGAAGGCAATGTGTATTACATTGGCGTCACGCGGGATTATTTCGGCCCCTTCTTGCCGTCGATTGAGCAGAAAAATCCCAAGCATGTGCTTTATGATCTGGTGGGTGAGAAGGCACTTATTGGCGTTTTACCTCTTAAAATCGAAACGAAAGATTCGCCGTGGTGGGTGGAGCTTACCGATATGGTTAAGCCACCCTTGGTTTTTGCACATCTTCCTTTTTATGCGCAAAAAGGTGCGGCGAATGAGCGCGTTGTTGCGCTTGGATATGTGGAATATGAGGCGACAAGCGAAGATATAACGCTGGTAGTTGTAAAAGATCAGCGCAGTATCAGCCGCGAAACGCTTATTCAGCAGGCCGAAAAACTAGGCTTTGGCGCCGAGGAAATTGCTAAGTTTGATGCGGGCGCAACCATTCGCTATCAGCTTTATGCGCTCAAAGGTTTTTTTGCTCAAGATTGCAAGCAGATAGCCGATTTGCAGGAGAATTTGAAAAAATATAGCACGACGGAATTCCCGCCAAAGCTTACGGTGATTGGCCATTATGCTGTGCCGATTTCTTTGGGATAGATTATGCCGAAATTGCCTGTTGCTCACGAAACAATATTAAAGATTCAGCCCTATGTGCCGGGTCGTTCTAATGCCAAGGGTAAGAACAAAACCATTAAGCTTTCTTCGAATGAAAATCCTTTCGGGGCAAGTAAGGCGGCACAAAAAGCGCTTAAGCAATCGGCAAAGAAATTGCATCGCTATCCGGATGGTGGCGCGACACAGTTGCGTGAAGCATTAGGACAGGCGTTTAATCTTAACCCACAGCAGATTATTTGTGGCGCGGGTTCCGACGAGCTGATTGCGTTTATTACCAACGCTTTTGCAAGCCCAGGCAGTGAAATTATTTATAGCGAACATGGATTTTTGATGTATCCGATCGCGGCGCAGCGCGTGGGTGCAAAGCCGGTGAAGGTAAAAGAAAAAAATCTGAAAACCGATGGGAAGGCGATTGTCAAAGCGGTGACTAAAAAAACGCGGATTGTTTTTTTGGCCAATCCGAATAATCCGACGGGTAGCTACATCAGTAAAAAAGAACTACATGAACTGCGCAAAAAATTGCCCGCGTCTGTGCTTTTGGTCATTGATGATGCGTATGCAGAATATGTGACAGCAGGGGATTACAGCGATGGTATTGAACTCGCAAAATCAACTGAGAATACTATCGTGTTGCATACTTTTTCCAAAATTTATGGCTTGCCGGCGGCGCGTTTGGGTTGGGGGTATGCGGCACCGGATATAATAGAGATGCTGCATCGTGTGCGCAGTCCATTTAATGTATCCACGCAAGCGCAAATGGCGGGCGTTGCGGCGCTTGCTGATAAAAAACACATCGAAAAATCACGCGTGCATAATGCGAAGTGGCGCGAAAAAATGATGGAAGAATTTAAGCGCATTGGCCTTAAGCCTTATCCTTCGCAGGGCAATTTTATTCTGGTGGAATTCCCTAAAAAAGAGGGGCGCACGGCAAAGGAAGCAGATGCCTATCTTTTGAAAGCATCCATTATTGGCCGCCGCATGGAAGCTTATGGCTTACCTTCGTGTTTACGTTTTACGATTGGAACAAAGCACGAAAACCGCGCTTTGCTGAAAGCGCTCACGCGTTTCATGAATTAACTACTTATCGCTGTTGAGACGTTTGTCCCAGTGATCCTGAGAATGTAAGGTAAAACGAACATCCATACCTCGAATGCTGCCGGTATCGACATTATCAAATTTGGCTTGGTGAACATTGGCGCCGTGAAAGCGTGCATATTTCATACTTGCGCCACTAAAATCTGCGCCTTCAAGATGGGCGCCTTCAAAAATAGCATCCGTAAGGAGGCAGCCTGAGAAGTTTGTTTTCACCGCTTTAATGCCTTCAAGATTGGCCGCTATCAGATGAAGGCCGCTCATATCGCAGCCGCTGATATCCGAACCCGACATATCAATAAATTTGCCATCAATAGCAATGTTACGTTCAAGATTGCGTGAAATACTCTCAAAAACGCGCATGATCTCCGGTGCCTTGAACACGACGCCGCGCATATCGTAGCCGCGTAAATCCAGCATACCGAAAGTGTGTGCGCGTAAAATGCGCAATACACCGGCTAAATCAATCCGCTTCAAATCGGAAGGAGCCATTTTCACCTCACTTGGAGTGTATTACTACGTGCGGCGCTTCTTTAGCAATATAATTGCGAAAGCGGGCAGCGTTCGCTCGCGAAAGGCTCGCTTTTATGTGTAATTTCTCACCACGGCTTTTGCTGGTTATTTTAGTAGCGTGGGTATAGAGCCAGCTTAATGTTGCGCTATCGGTTGGCTGCAACGTCACGGATATATTTTCACGCAAATCCGAAAGCGCGGCATCGCACGCTTTGAGTAGCGTTTCACAGCCTTCGCCTGTGAGCGCGGAGACAATAATTTGTCCCTTTGCAGCCATATTTTTGCGCGATATTTCCGGCAACAAATCTGCTTTATTGAGCACTTCAATTAAATGGGGGTTATTTTCTGTTTCAACGCCGAGCTGCTTTAGTACGGTGAGTACATCTTCCCTCTGTGCTGAGGAATCTTCGTGCGAAATATCTCGCACATGTAAAATAATATCCGCGCTGATTACTTCTTCCAGTGTAGCGCGGAAAGCAGCAACAAGCTGGGTTGGCAAATCAGAAATAAAGCCTACGGTATCGGAAAGAATGGCTTTTTGTTTGGAGGGTAAAATAATTGTGCGCATGGTTGGATCCAGCGTAGCGAAAAGCTTATCCTCGGCTAACACTTTGGCATGTGTCAGGCGATTAAAGAGGGTTGATTTTCCTGCGTTCGTATAGCCCGCCAGCGCAATCACAGGATAAGGCACCGCACTGCGGGATTTACGCTGCAACTCACGGGTTTTGACAACTTTATTCAGTTCTTTTTTGATTTTAATAATACGGTCGCTAATTAGGCGACGATCAATCTCGATCTGTTTTTCACCTGGGCCGCCCGTAAAACCAAAGCCACCGCGCTGGCGTTCCAAGTGAGTCCAGGTGCGCACCAGACGGCCTTTCTGATATTCGAGAGCAGCCAGTTCTACTTGCAGCATGCCTTCGCGCGTTTGCGCCCGTGCGCCGAAGATTTCGAGGATGAGCGCCGTGCGATCAATGACTTTACATTTCCACGCTTCTTCCAGATTGCGCTGCTGTACAGGTGAAAGCCCATGATTCACAATCGCGACGGTAATATTGTGCCGCGCAATCAGTTCAGCAAGCTCCTGTACTTTGCCACCGCCGATAAACGTAGCGGGGCGTACCGTTTTAAGGGGGGCAATTTGACTGGCAATGATATCTAGCTCGATTGCACGGGCAAGGCCTACGGCCTCTTCAAGTTTGGCCAGCGGGGCGCGCGTAGCCGAGTCCTGCTTTAGTTCGGGATGGAGAACAAGCGCCCGCGCACGGGGCGTAAGGACTGCTTTATTTTTACCCAGCGAGAAGCTCTTTCCTGGCTTGTTCGAAAAAGTGATTCATCTGTTGGCGGATTTCCTTTGCAGAAAGGGAAAGGCCCGCCGCTTTGAAATCACGCGCGATCATTTCTACTACATCATCATCGCCGGGGGAGCGCAGATCCTCCTCGATTACTTTTCGAATATACTCTTCCTGCTTTTT
>CAYPXJ010000001.1:25768-27708 GCA_964414595.1 uncultured Rickettsiales bacterium | reverse complement strand
TTGCATCTAATTTCAGGTGCTTAGATGCCCATTCGCCTATTAATTTATTTCGGCGCGCCGCCGCTTTGAACTGCATTTCGGCATCACGGGCGAATTTATCTTCTTGGGATTTTTCACGCTTATCGAATATCGACATGGTCACTCCTGTTCTAAAACGTGTCATATAATAGATAGCAGAGGTAAAAGTGCAAGAATTTCCTTGCAATTATCCGTCGGTTAGCCCTATTTTTCAGGCTCCCTAACCGAGAGTGTTTATGATTGATAATATTCGCCGCAAAATGATCTATGAAGGCAAAGCCAAAGTGCTGTTTGAAGGCCCGGAGCCGGGTACGCATATCATGCATTTTAAAGATGACGCGACGGCGTTTAACAACCAGAAGCGTGGTCTTATTGCCGGCAAGGGCGTTATTAATAACCGCATTTCTGAATTTGTGATGAGCAAGCTGAATGGTATCGGCGTGCCAACGCATTTCATCAAATCCATCAATATGCGCGAGCAGTTGGTAAAGGCGGTGGAGATTATCCCGCTTGAGGTGATTATTCGTAACGTCGCTGCTGGTTCGCTGTGCAAGCGTTTGGGGGTTGAGGAAGGTACGCAGTTGCCGAATCCGCTGCTCGAATTTTGCTATAAAAGTGACAAGCTGGGCGATCCGATTGTGAATGATGATCACATCGTGACTTTTGGCTGGGTGCACCCGGTTGAGCTGGAAGAAATTAAAAACATGGCCTACCGCATCAATGATTTCTTGATGGGTCTATTTGCGGGTATTGGCCTGCGTTTGGTTGATTTCAAAATCGAGTTCGGTCGCTTTTTTGAAAATGAAGAATTATATATTCTGCTCGCCGACGAAGTGAGCCCGGATTCCTGCCGTTTATGGGATATTAAAACCGGCGAAAAGCTGGATAAAGATCGCTTCCGCAACGATTTGGGCAAAATCGAAGAAGCGTATGAAGAAGTGGCGCGCCGCATGGGTGTGCTCGTGGAAGAAAAAGGCAAAGTCGTGCACATCAAAAAGCCGCGCGGCAAAAAATCGACGGAAGAGTAGAGAATGAAAGCAACAGTTTACGTGACATTGAAATCTGGTGTATTGGACCCGCAGGGTAAGGCGGTCGCCAGCGCTTTGGGAAGCCTCGGTTTTGCCGAAGTGGCGGATGTGCGTCAGGGCAAATTTATTGAGATTGAGCTCAAAGAAACGAACAAAGATGCCGCCAAACGCCGCATCGAAGAAATGTGCCAGAAACTTTTGGCGAATACCGTCATTGAAGATTACAAATTTGATATAGCTGCATAATGCAATCTGCTGTTCTTGTATTTCCTGGATCTAATTGTGACCGCGATGCCGCGGTGGCGCTCACGGCTATTACCGGCAAAAAACCCTACATGGTTTGGCACAAAGATACGGGCATGCCGAAGGTCGATTTGGTGGTTGTGCCCGGTGGCTTTAGTTATGGTGATTATTTGCGCTGCGGGGCGATTGCTTCCTTGTCACCCGTAATGCAGGCTGTCAAAGCACATGCAGAAAAAGGTGGGTACGTACTTGGCATTTGCAACGGTTTTCAGATTCTTACCGAAACGCATATGTTGCCGGGTGCTCTGATTCGCAATGCGGGGCTCAAATTTCTTTGCAAAGATGTTTTCCTGAAGCCGGCGAATACGAATAGCGTGTTCACCAAGCGTTATAAAAAAGAAGAAGTGATAAAAATTCCGATTGCGCACCACGAAGGTAATTACCGCATCGATGTGCAGGATTTAAAAAAGCTACAGGATGAAGATCGTATTGCGTTCCGTTATTGCAATGACGAGGGTAAAATCACGCCGGAAGCATGTCCGAATGGTGCGCAAGAAAACATCGCGGGTGTTTTGAACGAAAAGAAAAATGTGCTTGGCATGATGCCGCATCCGGAGCGCCGCGCGGACACGGTGACGGGCGGTATCGATG
>CAYPXJ010000001.1:0-25758 GCA_964414595.1 uncultured Rickettsiales bacterium | reverse complement strand
CGCCGCATGTTTGAATCGCTGTTGGAGAGTTTCGGATGAGCGCGATTCCAAAACCGCAGGAAGAAAATAAAATGACGCCGGATGTGATCGCCGCGCATGGCTTAAAGCCGGAAGAATATGCGCGCATTCTGGAAATTCTTGGCCGCGAGCCGAATCTGGTGGAGCTCGGGATTTTCGGCGCGATGTGGAGCGAACATTGCTCCTATAAATCCACGCGTATTCATTTGAAAAAACTGCCGACGACGGCGCCATGGGTGATTTGCGGGCCGGGAGAAAACGCGGGCGTGATCGATATCGGCGATGGCCAGGCGGCGATTTTCAAAATGGAAAGTCACAACCATCCATCTTATATCGAGCCGTATCAAGGTGCTGCAACCGGCGTTGGCGGGATTTTGCGCGACGTGTTCACGATGGGTGCACGTCCGGTGGCGAATCTGAACGCGCTGCGTTTTGGTGCAATCGATCATCCCAAAACGTCACATTTAGTGAGCGGCGTGGTTTCCGGTATCGGTGGTTACGGTAATTGCGTCGGCATCCCAACGGTTGGCGGCGAATGTACATTCCACCCTGCCTATAACGGCAATATTTTGGTGAACGCGATGACGGTGGGCATTGCAGACGCCGATAAAATTTTCTACGCGCGCGCAACGGGTATCGGTAATTCCGTCGTCTATGTCGGTGCGAAAACCGGCCGCGATGGCATCAAAGGCGCGGTGATGGCCTCCGCCGAATTCGACGATCAAACCGAATCAAAACGCCCGACCGTGCAAGTGGGTGATCCGTTCACCGAAAAATTACTCATTGAAGCCTGCATGGAATTGATGCAGCAGGATGCGATTCTCGCGATTCAGGATATGGGAGCGGCGGGGATGACTTCTTCTTCTATCGAAATGGCGGGCCGCGGCGGTATGGGTTTGGAACTCGATCTGGACCGCGTACCGAAGCGCGAATTTGGCATGACAGCTTATGAAATTATGCTCTCCGAAAGTCAGGAGCGTATGCTCATGATCGTGCGGCCGGATAAAGAAGAACAGGCGCGCATGGTGTTTGATAAATGGGGTTTGGATTTCGCCGTGATTGGCAAACTCAACGACTCTGGTTTGCTCACACTAAAGCGCGAAGGCAAGATTGTGGGTACGTTGCCGATCGCGCCGTTTTCGGATCAGGCGCCGGTCTATGATCGCCCACATGTGGCAACGCCCGCGCGCGAAAAAATCGGTTTCGACGCGATTAAAAACAAACAAGAAATTCTCACGACGCTAAAGCAACTTCTTGCCACGCCCGATCTCTGCAGCAAGCGCTGGATTTGGGAACAATATGATCACATGGTGATGAACGATACGGTGATTTGCCCCGGTGGCGATGCGTCGGTGGTGCGCGTGCATAACACGAAAAAAGCGCTGGCGGTGACGAGCGATTGCACGCCGCGTTATTGTTTCGCGGACCCGGTTGAGGGCGGCAAACAGGCGGTGGCGGAAAGCTATCGCAATATTTCCGCGACGGGTGCGCTGCCGCTCGCGATTACGAACTGCTTGAATTTCGGCAGCCCGGAGCGGCCGGAGATTATGGGCCAGCTTGTCGGCGCGATTGAAGGCATGGTGGAAGCGTGCAAAACGCTCGATTACCCAGTGGTTTCGGGCAACGTCTCGCTTTACAACGAAACCAGCGGTCAGGCGATTTTGCCGACGCCGAATATCGGCGGCGTTGGTCTGCTCAAAGATGTGACGAAACTCGCGACGATTCCGTTCAAGGCGGAAGGCGAAGTGATTTATCTGATTGGTGAAACAAAAGGCCATCTCGGCGCATCAATTTATTTGCGTGAGATCGAAAAATCGGAAAAAGGTACGCCGCCGGCGGTTGATCTCGCGGCGGAAAAAAAACACGCAACATTTGTGCGCGAGCTTGTTGAGCAGGGTGCGGTGAAAACCTGTCATGACGTGGCGGATGGCGGTTTGCTGGTCGCGATTGCAGAGATGGCGATGGCATCGAATATCGGTGCGGCGCTCGAGGAACAAAACGCGCTTCCGGCCGCGGCGTTCTGGTTTGGTGAAGATCAGGCGCGCTATGTGGTGGCGGTAGAAAAATCTGTTGCAGTGAAACTCGAAGATCAGGCAAAAAAATCGGGCATTCCGCTTACAAAATTAGGTGCGACCGGTGGTGATGCGATTGCGGTTGGTCAAAATAAAATCGTGGTACGCGATTTAAAAACCGCCCACGAAGCAACGATGCCGAAATTTTTTGGGTGATTATGGCTAGTCGCGAAGAAATTGTTAAAGCAATTAAAGAAACGGCTAAAAATAATAATGCTCTCGGAGTGAAGGCATTTGAAAGAGAAACAGGAATTAAACAATCAGAATGGTATGGTAAATACTGGGCTCGGTGGAGTGATGCATTAAAAGAAGCTGGTTTTTCAGCTAATAAATTAAACCAACGTATCGACAAAGCTACGATGTTAGAAAAGTTAGTTCCAGCAATTCGTTATTACGGCAAAATCCCTACTTTTGGTGACCTAAGACTATATAGTAAAAAGGATTCTGATTTTCCTTCACATAGCACGATTTTAAATCATTTCTCGACGAAAAGGGATTTCATTGCAGAGGTAGCTGCTTATGTATCCGGGAAATCAGAATTGGAAGATATTGCGATTTTATGTGCAGAGTTTAAACCACTTCAAAAAAGTTTTTCTGAATCTGCTGTTACAGAAGGTCATGTATATCTTTTTAAGTCAGGTAATCATTACAAAATAGGCAAAACGTCCAATCTTGAGCGCCGCGTAAAGGAAGTCACGATAGCGTTGCCGGAAAATTTAACGATTGTTCACACTATTCGGACAGACGATCCTGATGGCATTGAAGCTTATTGGCATCGCCGTTTCGCTGATCGCCGTGCCAACGGCGAGTGGTTTAAGTTGGAATTGCCGGACGTTAAGGCGTTTAAACGTCGCAAGTTTCAGTAACCTCGTCATCCTTGGCGAGCGTTAGCGAGGCCGAGGATCCAGACTGGATTCTCCGCTTGCGCCTTCTGCGCAACGAAGAATGACAATCTGCTTTAGCGGGCGCCTTTCAGCTCTTCACACAATAAAAATGCGAGCTCGAGCGATTGCGAGGCGTTGAGGCGCGGGTCGCAATGCGTGTGGTAACGATCCTTCAAATTAATTTCCGAAATCGCCTGCGCACCACCGATACATTCGGTCACATCCTGGCCTGTCATTTCAAAATGCACGCCGCCGGCATGCGTGCCTTCGGCCTCGTGCACGTCAAAAAATCCTTTCACTTCAGCGAGGATTTTATTGAACGGGCGTGTTTTGTAACCGGTCGGCGATTTGATTGTGTTGCCGTGCATCGGGTCGCAGGACCAGACAACTTGCTTGCCTTCTTTCGCGACCGCGCGCACGAGCGGCGGCAGTAAATCCTTCACCTTTTCCGCACCCATGCGGCTAATCAGCACCAAGCGGCCCGGCTCGTTTTCCGGGTTTAGAATATCGATAAGTTTCAAAAGCTCGTCCGGTTTCATGCTCGGGCCGACTTTGCAGCCGACCGGGTTCGCAATGCCGCGGAAATATTCAATATGCGCTTCATCCAGCGCGCGCGTGCGATCACCAATCCACAACATATGCGCGGAGCAGGAATAATATTCGCCGGTTTCTTTATCCTTGCGCGTGAGGCCCTCTTCGTAATTCAAAATCAGGCCTTCGTGCGAGGTGAAAAATTCGGCGCTCGAAAGTTCTTTCATTGTGGAAGGCGAAAGCCCGCACGCCTCGATAAAATTAATCGCCTCATGAATGCCCTGCACAATATCTTCAAAACGTTTGCCTTGCGGTGATTTCGCGATGAAATCCTCGTTCCAGCTATCAACATTTTTTAGCGCAGCGAATCCACCGCCGGCGAGCGTGCGCAGGTAATTGAGCGTAATCGACGATTGTTCGTACACGCGGAGCAAATTTTCCGGCGAGGGCAAACGCGCTTCGTCGGTGAAATCCATACGGTTGACGGCATCACCCCGATAGCTCGGTAATTCTTTATTGCCCTGTTTTTCGGTGCCATCCGAGCGCGGCTTGGCGAATTGTCCAGCAATGCGGCCAACTTTGACGATTGGTTTGCCCGCGCCGTACATCAGCGCAACGGTCATCTGCAGCATCACGCGGAAAAAAGCGCGCAGATTATGCTCGCTGAATTCGGCGAAACTCTCAGCGCAGTCACCGCCCTGCAGCAAAAACGCCTTACCCGCCGCAACATCGGCTAAACGCGATTTCAGCGCGCGCGCTTCGCTGGCAGCAATCAGCGGCGGCAGCGATTTCAGCTTTTCTTCGACCGCGGCGACGGCCTTTTTATCGCCATATTCCGGCTGCTGGCGAATCGGTTTTTTGCGCCAGGTTTGCGGAGTCCAATCGGATGATTTCTTTACTTTCGGGGCAGCCATAATGCTTTCAATTCCGTGAATTTATAGTATGAATATAGGATTATAACAGTGAAAAACAAGGATTTCCAGGGGTTACACGGGTTTATGAGCGCGAAAAAAACAAATTTAATCGCATTTCAGGGCGCGGTGGGCGCGCATTCCGATATGGCGGCGCGCAACGCCTATCCCTACATGGAAACCCTGCCATGCCCTAGCTTTGAGGATGTTTTCGAGGCGGTAGAAGAGGGGCGCGCCGATCTTGGCCTGATTCCGATTGAAAATTCGCAGGCCGGACGCGTGGCGGAAATTCACAATCTGTTGCCGAAAACAAAGCTGCACATCATTGGAGAATATTTCCACCGGGTGGTGCATGTGCTGGCGGCGCCGGAAGGTGCGACAGAAAAAACTATCAAAGAAGTATATTCGCACCCGCAGGCATTGATGCAATGCCGCGAAAATATTCATAAGCGCAAATACCAGGCGATTACCTATTCCGATACGGCGCTGGCGGCAAAGCACGCGGCGGAGTGGAAGGATACAAGCAAGGCGGCGCTTTGTTCCGAATTGGCTGCGGGTTTATACGGACTGAAAATTTTAGTGCCGCATTTTGAGGATTCGGATACGAATACAACGATATTCATGACAATTTCACGCGAAGAAATTGATGTTGATCCCGAAAAAAATATGGTGCTGACGACGCTTTTGTTCACCATTCGAAATATACCGGCGGCGCTTTATAAAGCGCTCGGCGGCTTTGCAACGAATCAAGTGAACTTGCTTAAATTGGAAAGTTATATACCTGGCGGCACTTCTGGCGCGGCGCAGTTTTATGTGACGCTCGAAGGTCATCCGAGCCAGAAAAACGTGCAGTTGGCCCTCGAAGAATTAGGATTCTTCACGAAGAAAGTGCAAGTGCTGGGCGTATATCCAGCGGCGAAAGAGCGCCGCTAATTTTCAAACACTTCGCGGTAGCGCTGGCGCGCTTCGGCCAAACGTTGCAAGAGTGCTTCCGATTTATTGTCGGCAATCATTTGCTTTAAATGGCTGAGTTCTTTTACGTAAGCGTCCAGACCTGCTTTGGTAGAAAGTTGCTCCAAATGCTCGGCTTCTACAATGCCTTGCAGGCCAGCACCGGCACGATGACGATCTACACCGCAAAGCGCCACAAGACTACCTACAATCGCTTGTTGAAGATTGTCAGATTTTTTTGTTTTCAAATAGTCAGAATATTGCGTGATAGCAGTTACGACTTCTTTTTTATTCAGCAGCAATATATCGCGCCACATTTCCGGGCTTGAGCCGCCAATGCGGAAGAATTTCTTAGCGCCAGCCTCATTATTAAGCCCGTTTCCCAGCGAAAGTAAAAGAGCATAAATAGAAAGATGGGGGACATGCGAGACGCAGGCGTAAATGCGGTCATGGGTTTCCGGCTCCATGGTTTCTACCTGGCAGCCGATTTTTTCCCAGAATTTGATCATTTTCTCCTGCGCGCTTTGTGCAATTTGCGCATGCGGCGTGATGATCGTGCGTTTGCCGAAAAATAAATCCGGCAGCGCATTCGCCGCTCCGGATTTTTCGGTTCCAGCGATAGGATGAGCCGGCACAAACTGGGGAATGACAGTGCCAGAAAGATAGGGGAGTATGGCATCAATCGCGGGTTTTTTAACCGAACCAAGATCGGTCAGAATTGCAGAAGCGCGCAACGATTTTCCCAGCTCACGTGTCAGTTCCGAATAAAGCGATACAGACGTTGCCAATACCACCAAATCCGCATGAGCTGCAGCTTGCGCGAGATTGCGCGCATGTAAATCGATAAGGCCGCGATCGAGTGCAACTTCCATATTTTGCTGTGAGTTACCATAACCTACAATGTATTTGGCCAAACCCCGTTGCTTACAGGCGAGCGCTAATGAACCGCCCATCAAACCCACGCCGACAATCAGAAGGTTTTCAAACATCGGTTAGGATTTTGGTTTAGGAGGATTTGTGATGTTTTGTATAGGCTTAGTCGTGCTCTTATGCGGTAATTCGAGATTGCCGATTGCATCGGCATCCATATCGGCGCCGGAGCGCATTGCCGCCAGGTTTTCCTGCATAATGCGCTGGTGAATTTCTTCACGCAGTACAGTCACGTCGGGCGGAAATTCAAAGCCGAGTTTTACCGAGCGGCCGCGCACTTCCACCACCTGAATTTTGATATTGTTATTGATGATGATCGACTCGCCTAATTTGCGCATTAAATAGAGCATCTACCTGACCCTCACGATTATTACATTCGGAAATCTTCTTCCCGGTAGCCCTGAGCATAGAGAAGCGCGGTTAAATCACAAGTGTCTATTTTATGATGTGCCTGCGCCCGCACGGAAGGTTTGGCGTGATAGGCGACGCCCAGGCCCGAGGCGAGTAACATCGGCAAATCGTTGGCACCGTCACCCACGGCAAGTGTTTCGTAGCTTTGCAGATCCAATTTGCTGCGATACCGTTCCAGCGTTTCAAGTTTTGCTTCTTTATCCAGAATCGGCTCCATCACCTTGCCGGTGAGCGTACCGTTTTCGGTTTCCAATTCGTTGGCGCTATCGGCATGAAACCCGACGGCTTCGCGTACTGCGCCGGTAAAATAGGTAAACCCGCCCGAAACGAGCACGCAGGTGGCGCCATTTGCCTTCATGGTTTGCACGAGTTCGCGTGCGCCGGGCATGAGGGTGACGCGTTCGCGATATACTTTGGCAAGTGTGGATTCCGGTAGGCCTTTGAGCAGCGCCACGCGCTCGCGTAGTGCGGACTTAAATTCCAATTCGCCGTTCATCGCGCGTTCGGTAATTTTCGCGACTTTGTCTTTCAGGCCGACTTCGGCGGCGAGTTCGTCGATACATTCCACCGTAATGATCGTGGAATCCATATCGGTGACGAGGAGTTTTTTGCGCCGAAATTCGGCGATCTGGGTGATGCTATCAATCGGAAAACTATGAAACAAATGATCCAGAATGCGCAGGGCTTCCGGCAAATCGAGCACCTCGAAGAAAATATCGCAGGCGCGATCCTTGGCAAGCCAATTGACGTTCGTAATTTTCGCGCCGCTATCTTCCAACGCCTCGATAGCCGCATTCACATCTTTATCGCTTAACGGTTCTCGTGTAGGGTCGGCGATTAACGTGGTGACTTTCGAAGAACGCATATGAAAATTCTCGTCATTGGCGGGCCAACGGCCTCGGGTAAATCTAAAGCGGCGCTAGAAATAGCGAAAAAAACACCGGCTGTCATCATCAATGCCGATTCCATGCAGGTTTACGAGGAAATTCCGATTCTTTCGGACCAGCCCTCTCAAGAGGTGCAAGCGCAAACACCGCATGCGCTTTATGGGTTTATGAGCTACCGGGAATCCTGTTCAGCGGGACGCTGGGCAGAGTTGGCGGCGGCGGAAATTACCAAGGCGCATGCGAATAAGCGCTTGCCGATTCTTGTGGGCGGTACGGGGCTTTATATTCAGAGCCTAATGCAAGGCATTTCGCCTATACCGGAAGTTGACCAGGCCATGCGCAAAGCGGCAGAGGCAAAGCTCAAAGAAGTGGGACATGCGGCGTTTCATGCGCTGCTCGCCGCGCGCGATCCGGAAATAGCCGCACGGCTAAAACCGGGCGATACGCAGCGTATGACGCGCGCCTGGGAAATGCTCGAACAGACCGGTAAATCGCTGGCATACTGGCATACACTCACGCCGAAAAAATATCTTCCAGCAGCGCAGTTCAGCGGCTTTTTCATTCATCCACCCCGCGAAAAACTCTACGCGATTATCAATCAACGTTTCGAACATATGTTGGAAACGGGCGCGGTGGAGGAGGTGAAGAAACTATTGGCGTTTGAGGTTCCTGCAGCGCATCCCATGATGAAAGCGCTCGGAGTGCCGGAGATCGCGGCGTATCTCAAGGGCAAAAAAACGCGAGAAGAGGCCATTGCTAAAGCGCAGCAGATGAGCCGCAATTATGCGAAACGGCAGATTACCTGGTTTAAAAATCAGCTCTCGGAACTAAAAGAAGTCGATAGTGCAGATGCTATTTCTTTATCAGATTAAGCACCGCATCGGCGGCGTTTTCGCTCGGTAATGATGTGGCACCGAGGCCGAGTTTCTTAAGCGCTGCCTGAGCTTCCACCACTTGTTTTCCTGCGCGGATGCGATCTTCGAGGAGCAAACGCAAGGCTGGTGCGAGTAAATCCGGGCGGCATTTTTCCTGCAGAAATTCGGGAATAATTTCTTTGCTTTCAAGAATATTCACCAACGTTACGAACGGTACTTTGATCATCCGGCGCAACATGAAGGCCGTGAGTGCCGTCACTTTATACGTAATAACCATAGGCACTTTTGCTAGTGCGACTTCAAGCGATGATGTGCCTGATTTCACCAGCGCTGCATTGGCGGCGTACATAGCCGTGTGTTTTTCTGCGTCTGGCACGAGAATGGGTTTTTTGCGCCAGCGCTGGGTTTGCTCTTTCACAAATTCCATGTGATGCGGCAGAATCGGCATGGCGATTTCGAGTGAAGGCAGATTTTCTAATAGAAGGAGCACCGTTTGCTCATAGACCGGTAATAATCGCTTAAGTTCGGACATACGGCTGCCCGGCATCATGAGCAGCAATGGCTGATCTTCCGCAAGGCCGTGTGCCGCGCGAAACACGGTGCCGTCATGCGGGGAAAATTTATGTTCCTCGACGATTGAATGGCCCACAAAACTTGCCTTTAAGCCTACTGCTTCAAAATACGGTGCTTCAAAGGGTAACAGCAAAAGCATGTGATTATAAAGCCGTGCCCATTTCCTCGCGCGGCCGGGGCGATAAGCCCACACCGTCGGCGCAACGTAATGCACTTTGGGAAACGTAGTAGAGCCTAAATATTTTGCTATATGGTAATTGTAAGCAGGTGAATCGATCGTGAGCAGCAAATCAGGCTTTTGTCGGTGAATATCGCGAATGGTCTTCGCCATCAGGCCAAGAATTTTTGGCAAGCGCGGCAGAATTTCTGCCATGCCGATAATCGAAAGTTCCTGCATAGGGAAAAGGCTTTGCAGCCCTTCGGCACTCATGGAGTGACCGCCGATGCCTGAAAAGCGCACATTCCCTTGCGTTTTCTTTTTAAGCGCACGCATGAGCTTTGCGCCTAACCTATCGCCGGAAGCCTCACCCGCGATAATGTAAATATGCGGCGCCATGTTCATACACTAATATGGCGCGCTTCAATGAAAAGCCCGTGGCGGTTTGCCAGATCGATAGCCTTTTCTTGATCGATAATTTGAGTGGTATCCGCGCTTATAATAATACCCGCAAGCCCGGTATTCACGGCGGCCTGAATGGTTGCGACTCCTATTGTGGGTAGGTCGGCGCGCTTATCCTGCGATGCTTTGCATATTTTTATCAAAATGGGAGGTTCCCCTATCATTTTGAGAGCTGCGCAGCGCGCAATCAGATTATCGGTGCCCTCAGCGGCTTCGATCCCCAGAATGCGCTGTTGCTGTACAATAATTGCCTGACCAATATCATAATGCGACAACGCCTGTAAAACGGAGATACCCAGTGCGATATCGCTTTCATATGCCTGGGCATTTTTATGGGTGAGAAGGCCGGTTTTGGCAAAGATCGCAGGCAAAATAGTGCCCGTATCTACAACCTTAAAGCCTTCAGATTCCATATATTCCATAATGACCCGTAGAAGGTTATCATCGCCCTGATTTTTAGAAAGCTTCAGTTTGGCCATGAGTTTCATGCCGGTCAGATCCACCTGAAGGGCGCTTAATGATGGGCGCTCGATTGCTCCCGCGAACACCACTTCTTTTACCTGATTTTCCCGCAGCATATCGAGGGCTTTTCCTGCTTTTCCAATAGGTACGCAGGCAAAATTTAAACCTTGGAAAAGGTCGGGTTCGGCCTCACCGTCGATACCCAAAATGAAATAGGAGCGCCTTTGGTCACGGCATGCCAGCGCGAGTTGACGCGGCAATTCACCCCGTCCGGCAATGATGCCGAGTGTAGGGCGGTGAGAGACAGAGGTGCTTTCGCTTGACAAATGCATAGGTGTTCACTAATAACTCCGGCTCTTAACAAAGATTTGGCGGTCTGTCATGGCGAAAAAGAATACCATCCTTCTCAAGCTGGTGAGCACAGCGGGAACCGGCTTCTATTTTGTAAAGAAGCGTAACCCGAAAAAGCTGACCGAAAAACTCACCTTCCGTAAATACGACCCGGTCGTACGTAAGCATGTTGAGTTCAAAGAAGAAAAGCTGAAGAGCTAATTTTCCAACTTTATTTTCAATTTAAGCACTGTTGCTCATAAGCAACAGCTGGCGCAGCTTTATGACTGACACCTACTAAATTCCACTAAATTTAGTAAAAAATCCATTTACATCACAATATCTGGTAGGTATAAATTTCCTATAAGACGGGGGTGTGCCCGTTAAATTGATTTGTGGGGAGGGGGAGAACTACAAACTAACGGCCTTTTCAGGCTTTCAGGTAGATTATTTCGCGCAGGTAGCCGCGGTAGTTAGCAGTTCATGCAGTACTACATGCGTCGTGGAAAAAAATACGCACTGATATCCCATAATTTTTATCCGTTACGAACGGCCTATTCGTATTTGCGGCCGGCACCTTATCCTATTCACCGTAGTTTTGCAGGAGTTCGTTCTTGGACGCGGTGATGCAAACCCTCAAAAATCTTGGTTCGACCCGCCTTTATGCGATGGTGGGGGTTGGGATTATCCTGCTTGCGGTTTTTGCGTTTCTCTCGCTGCGTATCAGCGGGGCAACGATGGCGCCGCTTTACAGCAATCTGGCACCGGAAGAAGGCGCTAAAATCATTCAGGAACTCGATTTGCAGAATATTCCTTACGAAATTCAGGCAAACGGCACACAAATTTTGGTTCCTTCAGATAAAGTATTGAAACTCCGTCTCTCTCTTGCAGGTAAAGGTATGCCTTCGCAAGGTTCGGTGGTGGGATATGAAATTTTCAATGAAAGTGAATCGCTGGGTACTTCCAATTTTATTCATGACGTGAATTTGCTGCGTGCACTTGAGGGCGAGCTATCGCGCACGATTGTTTCGATGGAGCCTGTGCAGGCTGCACGTGTGCACATCGTGATGCCACGCCGGGAGCTTTTTGAACGTGAGCAAAAAGAGGCGTCCGCTTCGGTCGTGCTTACTTTGCGTAACAAAAACGATACTCCGTCGCGTGAGCAGATTCAGGCCGTGGCGAATTTGGTGGCAACGGCGGTGCCGAATCTCAAAATCTCGCGCATCACCATTACCGATTCTCGGGGCAAATTATTGCAGCGGGGCGGGGATGACAAAGATGATATGGGTGCCGTTGCTTCCAACGCGGAGGAGTTTCGCGTTGCTTATGAAAAACGCTTACAACGCGATTTGCAGCAATTAGTGGAGCAATCGATTGGTGAGGGCAAAGCGAAAATCGAAGTTTCGGCCGATATCGACTTCGACCGTGTGATTACTAACGATGAGATTTATAATCCTGAGGGACAAGTGCCGCGCTCCGTGCAAACTACGGAGGAAAACTCCAATAATCAGGATAAGGGCCCTGCCGATGTCAGCGTGAAAAATAATGTGCCGGACGGCGCACCGCAGACTGGACCTGCCAGCCAGAGCAGTACAAAGCGAACAGAAGAAATTACGAATTTTGAGATTTCGAAAACCGTGCGTAATCACGTGAAGGAAACCGGCACAGTGAAGCGCCTTTCGGTAGCGGTCTTGGTGGATGGAAATTATAAACAGCCAACGGAAGAGGGCCAGAGCACAATCTATGAGCCTCGTCCGGCCGAAGAAATCAAGCAAATCGAAGATTTGGTGAAAAGCGCTGTGGGTTTTGATGAAAATCGCGGCGATAAGATCAGCGTCATTAATATGCAGTTTAACCGTGAGCCGGAAGTGCTCGAGAAAGAAAAGCCATTCGAGTGGCTCAAGCGTGACCTCGACAGTATTCTCAAGACCTTCGTGATTGGTTTGGTGGCGGTGCTTGTGATCCTGCTTGTCATCAAGCCGCTGGTGAACCGCGCCTTCGAAATTGCTCCTGCGGAATACGATGAAGAAGGCAAGCCCGTGCTGCCTGGTGTTGAGCAGAAACCGCGTCTTATCGAGATCACCGAGCAGGAAGAAGAACAATTCGATATGGAGTTGTTACAGAAAAAAGGTGGTTCCGACGTGGTTCGCCGCATCAACCAAATTGCAGGTACGAACCCGGACGAAGTGCTTGCGGCTATTCGTGGTTGGCTAACACTGAAGTCAGGAGGCTAACCCATGAAACCGCGCAGTGAAGGTAAGCTTACAGGTTCTCAAAAAGCAGCGATTGTGCTGATGTCTCTGGAGGAAGAAAACGCGACTAAGATTTTTGGTCTGATGCGCGAAGATGAGGTGCGCGAGATTTCGCATGCCATGTCAACTTTGGGCTCCGTAAAGCCGGATGTGATTGAAACCGTGCTGATGGAATTCCTAACCAAGCTTACCGAAAGCGGTCCGATTGTTGGTTCTCTCGAAAGCACGGAACGCCTGCTCGAAAAAGCACTCGGCAAAGACAAAGTTGCCGGGATTATGGAAGATATTACAGGTCCGCTCGGCCGTACGACCTGGGATAAGCTTAACAACGTTAATGAAGAAGTTTTGGCGACGTACCTTAAAAACGAATACCCGCAAACTGCGGCGTTGGTGCTCTCAAAAATTAAACCCGGCCAAGCGGCTAAAGTATTGGCGGTGCTGCCGGATGATTTTGCCATGGAAGTTATCATGCGTATGATCGCAATCGAACCGGTGAAACGCGAAGTGTTGGTCGGCATTGAGAAAACGTTGCAGGCTGAATTTATGAGCAACCTTGCGATGACCAAGAAGTTCGACAGTTACGAGATGATTGCGGAAGTCTTCAACAATTTCGACCGCACCACCGAAACGAAATTCATGGAGCTCTTGGAAAACCGTGCGCCCGATTCGGCCGAGCGTATCCGCGAGCTTATGTTTACGTTCGACGACCTTATTGGTATCGACGCCAAAGGCATTCAGGTTGTTATGCGCAATGTGGATAAAGATAAGCTGGCTACTGCGCTTAAAGGCGCTTCAGAAGAGATACGCACCCTTTTCTTCTCCAATATGTCGGAACGCGCGGCCAAAATTTTGCAGGAAGACATGCAGAACAAAGGCCCTGTACGTATGCGTGACGTAGATGAAGCGCAGATGTATATTGTGAATATTGCACGTGACCTGGCGGATTCCGGCGAGATTGTGATTGCAGACAGTAACGAAGAAGATCAACTTGTCTATTAACGGAGATATCTATGCGCGTTGTACGATACCAGTTTGAGAATCTCTTGAAAGACCATGTAAGCGCGGGTGTTGACCCAGCGCCTGAAAAACCTGTCGTCATCACGGTGGCTGAAAATGATAATAAAGGCGAAGTGGTGCCAGAAGTTCCTTTGATTACGGAAGCAGATGTGAAAGCGCGGGAAGATGCGGCCTATCAGCGCGGTGCGGCGGAAGTAAAAGCGGCGTGGGATGCACATAAGCAAAAAGAAGAAACGGCCCATAAACAAGCGCTGGAAAAATCGCTGGAAGCATTAAAAATAGGTTTGGCCTCCCTTCAAGAAAATCAAATAAAGCAGCAGCAGGAAGTAGCGCATCATGCTACGGAGCTTGCGTTACAAGTTGCAAAAAAAGTGGCAGGTGATGCAATCAAACAGGCGCCAAAAGACCGGGTGATGTCTATTATTCAGCAAACTTTGCCATTATTAATGCCTAAATCGGGCATTGCTATTACTGTGCATCCAAGTTTGCAGGAACTGGTGCAGAAAGAGACTGCGAGTCTTTTGGCCCAAAGTGGATTTCAAGGGCAGATGAAAGTGGAAGCAAGTGAAGACATTCTGCCAGGTGACGCACAACTTGCCTGGAGCGACGGCGGCGTGCGCGCAAGTGCAGATGAATTATGGCAAAATATTAAAGCGCATATCGAGCAATATACAGATGCCTGATCGTTATAGATGGAGTGAAGAAAAGAGATTATGATGTATGTAACTAAGTTCCGCGGAGGGATCTATGGTTGATGAACAGCCAAAGCAGGATGAGCCGAGTAATGAGGCGTTAGCGGATGATGACGATCCGATTACGCTGAAAGCGGTTTATGAAATTCCCGTGCAGGTGACGGCTGTGCTTGGCCGCACAAGTATGCCTATCAGCCAATTTTTGAAGCTGGGCCGTGGTGCTGTTGTGGAACTTGAACGCCGCATTGGCGAGCCGGTGGATATTTTTGTGAATGACCGCTTGGTGGCAAAGGGTGAAGTGGTGATTGTCGAAGATAAAATCGGCATTACCATGACAGAAATCCTGAAAAACGAAAAACCGAATTAATTAGCATTGCAGGCAGGAAACGATGCGTGTGTTGGTCATAGGTGCGTTTGACGATAAGGTGAGCTTCGCCGCGCAGGTCGCTAAAGAGCGCGGTGCAAGCGTTACGCACGTGCCAACGATTGATGCGGCGCTTTCCGATTTACGCGTGGGTCGTGGCGCAGATTTAGTGATGATCGATGTCCGTGAAGATGTTGAAAAACTCACGAGAAGCCTGCATCAGGAACATATTCATGTAGAAGTAGTAGCTTACGGCTTGAACGCGAAAAGTGAAGAAGCGGTGCGCGCGATTAAAGCCGGTGCGAAGGAGTTTATCCCATTCCCGCCAGAACGCGATCTGATCATCGCGATGCTGGAAGCGATTAGCGATAGTAGCAACACGCTGATTTATCAATCCAATGCGATGAAACGTATTATTGATGTGGCGAATAAAGTAGCTCCCTCCGATGCGAGTATTCTCATCACAGGTGAATCGGGCACGGGTAAAGAGGTGATGGCACGTTATATTCATACGGGTAGCAAGCGAAAAGATGCGCCGTTTATCTCCGTGAACTGTGCGGCGATACCTGAACAACTTTTGGAATCCGAATTATTTGGTCATGAAAAAGGTGCGTTTACAGGCGCGGTTGCCCAACGTATTGGCAAATTTGAAGAAGCCAATACAGGCACCTTACTTTTAGATGAAATCAGCGAAATGGATTTGCGGTTACAGGCAAAACTTTTGCGCGCAATTCAAGAGCGAGAAATTGATCGCGTAGGTGGTACTAAGCCTGTGAAGCTGAATATTCGCGTGATTGCGACAAGTAACCGCGATTTGAAAAAAGAAGTGGAAACGGGCAAGTTTCGTGAGGATCTGTGGTTTCGGTTAAATGTGATTAATCTTCAGTTGCCGCCGCTGCGTGATCGTAAAGAAGATATTCCACGTTTTGTGGAATATTTTATCAAAAAATATGCCAAGAATAATGGGATGGACGTCAACGGCATTACAGATGCCGCGCTTAAAAAATTAATAGGCTATTCATGGCCGGGAAATGTGCGTGAACTTGAGAACACGGTGCATCGGGCGGTGTTGCTAGCAAATGGCACACAGGTGGACGAAGATGCAATTTTGTTCTCTGCAAACGATGATGTGCCGGAGGAGTCTGCGGGTTTGCAGACGCTTGTGGGACGCACCGTGGATAGTGTAGAACGCGAGCTGATTCTTTCCACACTCGCACACTGCCTGGGTAACCGGACGCATGCGGCGAATATTTTGGGTATCTCCATTCGCACGCTACGAAATAAACTGAAAGAATACGAATCCGGTTCGGATTCCCAGGCGAGCGCAGGATAATGGCGGAAGCTCCCGCACAAGCTGTTGTACCAGCCTCAGCGCTGAACGGCATAAGTGAGTTCATCAGGCGCATTGCGAGATACCGTGACGTTGCCTTCGCGGTTGCCATTCTCGGCATTTTGTTGGTGTTGCTTTTTCCTGTTCCAGCGGGGCTTTTAGATTTTCTGTTTAGTATTTCAATCACCTTTGCCGTTCTGATTTTGATGAACGTACTGTTTGTAGAGAAGTCGCTCGATTTTAGTGCCTTTCCAACCATTCTTCTCATTGCGGCTATCTATCGTTTGGCGCTCAATATTGCCTCCACGCGCGTGATTTTATCAAAAGGACACGAAGGTACGGATGCTGCGGGCCATGTTATCGAAGCGTTCGGCAATTTTGTGATGCAAGGCTCTGTGGTAATCGGGATTATCGTTTTTGCCATTCTTACGATTATCAATTTCGTGGTGATTACCAAAGGTTCGGGTCGTATCGCTGAAGTTTCTGCACGCTTTAGTTTGGACGCGATGCCGGGTAAGCAAATGGCGATTGATGCCGATCTTTCGGCAGGACTTATTGATGAAGAAACGGCGCGTCGCCGCCGTAAAGATCTTGAAGATGAGAGCGCGTTTTTCGGAGCCATGGACGGTGCCAGCAAATTCGTACGCGGTGACGCCATTGCCGGACTCATCATTACTTTTATTAACTTTGTTGGCGGTATTGTAATCGGCATGGTGCAGCGGGATATGGATTTTTCCAGCGCGTTACATACCTATGCAACTATGACGATTGGTGATGGTCTGGTTAGCCAGATTCCGGCTATCGTAATTTCGCTGGGCGCAGGTTTGCTTGTGACCAAGTCTGGTGTCATTGGTTCGGCGGATAAGGCTGTATTCGCGCAGTTTGGAAAATTTCCACAAGCGATGGCGATTTGCAGTGGTTTGGCGTTCTTGCTCGGTGTTATGCCCGGCCTGCCGTTTTTCCCATTCTTACTGCTTGCGCTCGTTACAGGCACTTCAGCCTATATGATGCGCCGCGCGCTTTTAGCGAAGAAAGATTCGGCAGTGGCTGAAAAGGTTGAAAAAGAAAAAGCGGCTGCAGCTGAAGAGGAGCCGATCGAGAAAAGCCTCGCGCTTGATGGATTAAAAGTTGAGCTCGGTTATGGACTTTTGAGCCTTATCAATTACGCACGTGGCCATAAACTTACGGAACAAATTAAAGCGCTGCGCAAGCAGATGGCGAAGGATCTGGGCTTTGTGATTCCCTCCGTTCGCATTCAGGATAATTTGCAATTACCAGCGAATACCTATGTGATTCGCCTCAAGGATATTGAAGTGGCGCGCGGCGAGCTTCGCCCGGAAATGCTTCTCGTGATGGATCCGAAAGGTGAAAAAATTAATATCGCGGGTGAAGATACCAAAGAGCCGACGTTTGGTTTGCCAGCGAAATGGGTGGCTGAATCAGCGCGCGAAGAAGCGCTATTTCGTAATTACACGGTAGTGGATCCGCCCACTGTTATCACTACACATCTTACAGAAATTATTAAAGAGAATATCGCCGATCTGCTTTCCTACAGTGAAACGCAGAAATTGCTTAATAATATCGGCCCGGATCATAAAAAACTGGTGGATGAAACGGTTCCCGCGCTTGTGACGGTAAGCGGTTTACAGCGTGTCTTGCAGGCGCTGCTAAAGGAAATGATTTCCGTGCGCGATCTTCCAACCATTCTTGAAGCGATCGCAGAAATTGGCAAAGGCACAAAGAATGTGACCTCTATTACCGAACATGTGCGCGGTCGTCTCGCGCGGCAAATTTGCCATGCGCAAGCTGACGCGAATGGCTTGATTACACTCGTGGCACTTTCACCGGAATGGGAGCAAGCTTTTGCGGAAAGCCTTGTACAGAATGCGGATGATACGCAGCTTTCTATGCCGCCTAGTAAATTGCAGGACTTCATCAAAAAGCTTAACGAGGTTTATGATAAACATGCGTTAAAGGGTTATATTCCTGTCTTGCTCACGTCGCCAGCTGTGCGGCCTTATATTCGTGCGATTATCGAGCGTGTGCGTCCTTCGATCGTGGTGATGTCGCAAAATGAAATCCATGCGAAAGCGAAGATTCGCAATCTTGGCCAGCTTTAAGCCAGCAATTTTTCGAATGCCTGTAGATGTTGTTTAAGCCCCGCGATGCGTTTTTCCGGTGTGGTCCAGTTTTGCTGAATAATTTGCAGTGTTTGATCCGGACGAATTTTGAAATGCTGAGGTGCGCGGGAAATATAGTTCAGTAATGCTTCAGGTTTCGGAAATGTATTTTTGTAAAACGCAAGCGTAGCACCTTTTTCACCTGCATCGATGCGGCTTACGCAGGACGCATAAGCAAGCTGCTTTAAGCGCACTACATCCAAAAGATGGGCAGCATCGAGGGGCATAGGGCCAAAGCGGTCGGTCATTTCTTCGGCAAATGCGGTTAATTCTTCTTCGGTCGTCAGGGCTGAAATACGTCGGTAAAGACTCAGCCGCAAATCATTATCTGGGATATAATTTTCTGGAATCAGCACCGAGATGCCAATATTGATTTGTGGGCTGAAGCGCTCTTTAGCAGGGGCAACGTTTTGCTTACTGCCGCGCAGCTGCTCAATCATCTCCGTTAGCATTTGCTGATAAAGTTCAACACCAACTTCTTTAATATTGCCCGATTGCTCATCGCCCAGCAAATTGCCGTAACCGCGTATATCCATATCATAACTTGCTAGGGTAAAACCTGCGCCGAGGGTATCCAGCGTTTGCATGACTTCGAGCCGTTTAAGTGCGGTATCGGTAAGTGTTTTGTTTGCTGGAACCGTGAAATACGCATAGGCGCGAATCTTCGAACGACCGACCCGGCCACGCAGCTGATAAAGTTGGCTTAGGCCAAAACGATCACTGCGATGCACGATTAAGGTATTCGCATGAGGCATATCGATGCCTGATTCAATAATCGAAGTGGAAAGAAGAATATGAAATTGCTTATCCAAAAATGCTTCGATGGTTTTTTCAAGGCTGGCGGGCGGCATTTGCCCATGCGCTACGCCAATTTTTACTTCTGGCACCAGATCTTTCAGTTGTTTTTCTACCGTTTCTAAATCACTGATGCGTGGGCAAACATAAAAAATTCCCCCGGAGCGGTAATATTCGCGCAAGATGGCTTCACGCAAGACAAGAGGATCGTAAGGCAGTACGAAAGTGCGTACGGCAAGCCGATCGACCGGCGGTGTCGCGATAAGGCTCATCTCCCGAATGCCCGCAAGTGAAAGCTGTAACGTGCGCGGAATCGGTGTTGCGGTGAGGGTAAGCACATGCGTTTCGGCGCGCAGGTTTTTCAGGCGCTCTTTTTGTTTCACGCCAAAATGCTGTTCTTCATCAATTACCATCAACGCTAATTTTTTAAACTGCACGCGCTTGCCTAGCAGCGAATGCGTACCGATGACGATATCGACTTTGCCCTCTTCCAATTCGTGCAGAGTTTTTTTCGCATCGCTAGTAGTCACGAGGCGCGAAAGCATACGCACCGTAAATGGCGTATTTTTGAAACGATTCTGGAAGTTGAGATAGTGCTGACGCGCCAGTAAAGTAGTGGGTGCGACTATGGCGACTTGCCCGCCTTCTGCGGCAACTACGAAAGCCGCGCGCAAGGCAACTTCGGTTTTGCCAAAACCAACGTCACCGCATACCAAGCGATCCATCGGCTTGCCCGAACGCAGGTCGTTAAATACTTCTTCAATAGTGCGGGCCTGATCTTCTGTTTCCACGAATGGAAAACCAGTGCAAAACTCATCATAAGCGCCGGTGGGTTTTTCAAGAATATCGGCATGTCGCAATTCGCGTTCGGCTGCAATAGCGAGCAATTCTTCGGCTGTAACTTTGAGCCTTTCTTTTAGTCGTGCTTTACGGTTTTGCCAATTCGCCAAACCTAGTTTATCCAAAACAACGACTTCGTCTGCGCCACCGTAGCGACTAAGCAAATCAAGGTTTTCAACCGGCACATAAAGCTTATCGTCGCCATCAAATTTTAATTTAATGCAATCATGCGCGATGCCGCTTACCGTGACCGTTTCCAGCCCTACAAATTGTCCGATACCATGGTCACGATGCACGAGATAATCGCCTGGTTGATAGGAACTGATTTCGGCCAAGAATTGTTCAGCTGCCTTTTTCTTAACGGCACGGGTTGTAAAGCGTTCGCCAAATAAATCCTGCTCGGAATACACAGCGAGGGTAGGGGTTACAAAACCACGTGGCAAAGAAAGCGGAAGCGTGACAATGACGCCGGGTTTAATTTTTTCCAGCTCGGCAAAATTGTGGCAGCGTACAAAAGATAGGTGATGGCTGCCTAGAATTTTTTCGATACGGTTACGGCTGACTTCGGAAAAACATGCAATCGCAGTTTGTTGTGAAGGTGATAATTTTTGCTTAAGTATATCAAATGCACTTTGTTTTTGTGCGACGGCCTCTGCGGCGAGATTGGGCGCTGCAGAAAAATTATAGGCATGGTCTGTTTGCTCCGCGTCAAAAGGCTGCAAATCAAATAGCGGCCGTTTTTGCAAAGCATTTTTAAATTCTGTTTCTTCAAAATAAAGTGATTCCGGAGGAAGTGGGCGATAAATTAAATCTTCAGACTGCTCTTTCAATGCTCGCTTTAAGTTTATTTCACGCGCTTCAAAATGATCGCGAATAGTTACAAAGCGGTCGGTCGCTGCGGCTTCAACCACATGATCGCGCGAGATGGCCGCGTGTGGCGCATAATCTAATAACGTTTCGAGCTTATCATAAAACAGGGGCAACCAATGCTCCATCCCGGGATAAGATTTCCGCGCGGTGATATGGTTATAAAGCGGATCAGAAATACCGACGACACCGAAAGCCTGTGGGTAGCCCGATTCAAAATGCCGAATGGCTTCGTCGGAGAATACGATCTCATTTGAAGGTAAAATGGCGGCGCGCTCAAGTGTGTGTACCGTTAGTTGTGTCGCAGTATCGAATTGATGCAATGCTTCCAGTGTGTCGCCAAAGAAATCCGCGCGTAATCCATGATCGGCACCGTCTGAAGGTACGATATCAATAATGCTTCCGCGAACAGCAAACTCTCCAGGTTCACGCGCGGTGGAAACGCGCATATAGGCATTGGTGCTCAGAAAGGCAATCAATGTATCACGGCTTATCTGTGCGCCTTTTTTTAAGGTGAGGCTGGCACGCTGCATCGCTTCACGTGGCGGCACACGCTGCAGCACCGCGTTAATCGTTGTGAGAATGAGTGTTGGCTTTTCGGTGTCTGGGTAGGCTAGGGCGCTAAGACAGGTGATGCGTTGGCCTAAAATATCAGTGCGGGGCGAGGTGCGGTCATACGGCATCGCGTCCCATGCAGGAAAAGTGAGTGTGGTAATATGGGGTAAGAAGAATGCTGATGTTTCTTTCAGTAATTGCAGGCGCTTGTCATCCAGCGCGATATGGACGAGCGTTTTGTGGTTTTTGAGAATATCGCGGAAGGCAAAAACTTCCGTGCCTTCGGGTATGCGCGCGCAGATCACCCCCTTGGTGCCGATTTGCGGCGGGGCTGAACGCGGAGAAAAAAGGCGCATGGCTAAAACGTGTTCACTATAGAATAAAAAAGAAATTAGGCAACGCGGTTGCGGTGGAATTCCTGCATAGCAGTAAAGGCGCGGTTGTTTTGGATTCGTTCTGGAATGGTGCTTTGACTCGTCATCCAATCAAAAATGGCGCGGTCGTCTTCGGCTAGCAATAATTCATAATCGTTTAAGGTTTTTTCATCGCAATGCTCTAGATGCGCGCGCGCAAATTCGCCAAGCAAAATATCGGTTTCTTTGCAACCGCGATACCAGCTTTGGTATATCAGGCGTTTGCGTTTTGCTTCTAGTGCGTCAGCCATTTTTTTGCATGTAAAGTTGCGAGAGCGTGATGGCCGCTGCGTTTGACACATTCAAACTTTCAATGCGTTTGGACATGGGCAAGCGTACCACCAAATCGCACTGTTCTTGCACTAACTTGCGAACACCTTTGCCTTCCGCGCCTAGAACCACAACACGTTTTTCGTAATCCGGAATATTTTGCAGGGTTGTAGGCGCATCGGCATCTAACCCGATAACCCAAAACTGGCTGCTTTTCAGTTGATTAAGTGTGTGCGCCAAGTTGGTTACCCGCACTACGGGTACCATTTCGAGCGCGCCAGAAGCGGATTTCGCAAGGGTGGCCGTTTCTTGCGGCGCGTGATCCCGCGTGGCTATTACGGCATCGACATCAAAAGCCGCGCAGGAACGCAGAATCGCACCAATATTATGGGGATCCGTAATTTGATCCAGCACGACAAGCAGCCTGGCCTTTTGCATAATATCTTCTAAGGCTATATCCGGAAGAGGGGCTACTTGAAGGGCGATTCCCTGATGCACGGCTTCGTGCGGCAGAAATTTTGAAAAAGCATGTGCTTCCAAAATTTCGGGGCGAAGCTTATTTAGAAAGCGCTCCATCTCGCGCGCGGCGCTTGCTGTGGCAACGCAACGTTGAATTTTACGACGTGGATTAGTGAGCGCTGCTTCGCAGGCATGTTTGCCATAAATCCAGTAACCGTTGCCGGATGGCGCTTTGTTTTGTTGATGTGATTTGCCGCGCATGGCGCTTGTTTACGCGGTGCACACACGTGATGCAACAAGCTTGTTGCAAGCCCAAGAATTTCGATTATGGTATGCGCCTCTTTTGGCGCTTCTATGGAGGAGTGGCCGAGTGGTCAATGGCAGCAGACTGTAAATCTGCCCGCGTAAGCGTTCGTAGGTTCAAATCCTACCTCCTCCACCATTCTTGCCGTTAAGCGGCTTACATATGAGGTATTTATGGCTGAAAAACCGATGCGCAAAGTGATTCTGTCCGGCATGATTGGCAATACCCTTGAGTGGTATGATTATGCGCTTTACGGTCATTTCGCCGCTATCATCAGTAAGCTTTTTTTCCCCTCCAGTAATGAATATCTCTCCCTGATTGCGGCATTCGGTGTATTTGCTGCGGGCTTTATCATGCGGCCTGTGGGCGCGGTAATTTTTGGTTATATTGGCGACCGTTATGGCCGCCGCACGTCGTTGACGGCTTCTATTATCTTAATGGCGATAGCTACGGGTTGCTTAAGTATTCTTCCTACTTATGAAGCGATTGGGATTGCCGCACCCATTTTACTAACAGTTATACGTCTGGTGCAGGGCATATCGCTTGGCGGCGAATTTAGCGGGTCGATGGTATTTATGGCTGAATATTCCAAGGATAAACATAAATCCGTGGTAGCTAGTCTGTGCCTTTTCAGTGCTTGTATTGGAATATTACTAGGCTCATTTGTAGGAACATTTTTTGCGCAAGTGCTGCCAGAAGGAAAATTTGAACAATGGGGTTGGCGAATTCCATTTATGGTGGGCGTGGCTATCGGCATTGTCGGGCTTTATATTCGTTACCACATCGGCGAAAGCCCGCTTTACAAAGAAGCAAAAGAGAGCGGCGCACTTTCTTCTCGACCTGTGCGGCACACATTTCAGAAACATTGGCCAGCGCTGCTAATTGGCGTGGGTATTTACCTTACGGTGACGGTGCCGTTTTATACGCTTTCCGTTTTTATCAATAGTTTCATGGTGAAGATTCTAGGGCATCCCATCGGTGAGGCGCTTTTTATGAATACGCTCGGTATGTTGGCCATGACGATTTGCATTCCGCTTTCTGCGTTGCTTTCAAATAAATACGGGCGGAAAAAAATTCTGGTGTGGAGCGGCTTTGCAGTACTTGTGATGACTTACCCCTGCTTTATGCTTTTGACCCAACCCGGCTTTGCAATGCCGCTTCTAGGGCAGATTTTGTTTGCGATACCGGTCGGCTTTTTCTTGGGGCCTGTGCCGATTGTATTGGTGGAATTATTCCCGACGGCGGTGCGTTATACAGGTATGTCACTGGCGTATAATTTTGCCGCAGCGTTATTTGGGGGTACAACGCCTATCGTGGCGGTGTGGCTTATCAAAACCACGGGCGATCTCACCGCGCCCGGTCTTTATGTGATGGCGTGTGCGGTTATTTCGCTTATCACGTTGGCGTTTTTTAAAGAAACGTACAAAAAGCGCTAGCGTTCGGCACTGTTTGCCTGCGCCGCTCGGCGCATTTCCTGAAGGTAAGTTATGGCCGAAGCGCTCTTATTCTTACCATATACAATCATATCTCGGGCAATCAGTTCGCGAAACTCTTCCAATGTGCGCAGTTTAATGGGTGAGACGCATTGCTCCGGTGGAACATCTGTAACCGTACCCAAACCTTTAATGGGCATATTTTGAGGCAAAAACCACATACGCACAGGCGGCATGACACCCGGTGGGGGGACATTTTCTTTGTCTGGAATTTCAGGTTCAATATAAGCAAAAGCCTGGTGGCTATAATTGTTGTTTACTAAACTAAACATAGCATCGTATCCGAATTGGGTTCTGGAACGGCGTTCGGGCGCCAATAATTCAGAATTGTAGCGCGCTTCAATCGTTTCAAGGCAGGAAAGCACGTTCAGTACAACAGCATTTGCCATCGCTGCTAAGGAATGCGCTGTCCATGATGCGCGGTAAGCGCGCTGGTCTTTATCGGGGCCATCGTAGCCGTCCGGAAATATGAGGCTGCGGATATTGGTATAACGGTGGTCGAATTGTTTTCTATCTTCGTTAAGAGTTTTAAGCAGTTCGTGCAGTTTGAGGTCACAAAACTCTAGCAGAAGACGAAACGGAAAAGGGTCGTTGAGAGGGGAGTGTTCTTCTCCCATCTCGGGCGTCTCTTGTAGATTGTAACGCACAAGCATAATGATTTTCATCATTTCCTGAATCTCATCCTTCACCTGATGTATGGTGCGGAATGGTTGGCCGTAATAGGTATGGAGGCGGCTTTTTTCCCGATCCGAAACATTAGATTGTTCAATCACATTCTGAATTGTGTGGGTATATTCGTGCGATAGGTGGTCCAGAATACCTAATCGCATTACCAGTGCAGGACCTAGTTTTTGAGGCTCGGGAGGAATACCTGCCGAAATCATCCGTTTAGAAACCTGCTTAAAGAACCCATTGATATGTTCAAACATATCTTTGCGGTAGAAGCTTATTTCGCCTTCCTCATATTTGAGGTTCCAGGTGCCTTGACCGTTTTCAATCGTGCCATTTTCGTTTTTAATTTCACTTACTATACCTTCGGAAAAATCCCGGTGTTCCGAGCTTACGAGCAAGCGGATGGGAGGGGTATGGCTTGTAGCTTTATGGTAGCCGAGGCTTGCTTCAAGAACATAATTACCGGCGGAACTGGCCTGAAACCAAGAGTTTTGATGGATGTAACCGCTATTATCATAGTCGGTCATAATACCGGTTATTTTCAGTTTGAATTCTTTGGCAAAGGCAAGAAATTCTATCGCTTCCCGTGCATCTTGAAATAAGAGGATATTCTCGCGGGGGATTTCATGCTGGCGCGCCAGAAGGTAAGCGGTTTTAAGTTGCGCCGGGTCGTCATCCACCACCAAGACCAACGGCCCAGGGTTCTGGTTATGCGCGGCATACCAACCAAAAAACTTGGGTAAGTAAACAGATGGCTCCATATTGGGAGTATAACCCGTAATCCTTAATAAAAAATGTAAA